>CAMJGB010000052.1 GCA_946405115.1 uncultured Clostridia bacterium
AGTCCCTCAAACGGAGATATAAGAAATGAATGATTAAGCATCAATTCCGAAAGAGCTACAGGTAGCAGTCCACTCAGAGGAACCTGTGAAGCCTGCGATAACCTGTGATCTTGTAGCGCCGTTGTTAAGAGCGTTGATCCAGTTCTCGAGACCAGCCTGGTCAGGCTTTCTGTCGAAGAATACCTTGTAGAGAGTTGTTACGAACTGCTCATCATCGAGGTTTCTGGAAGCGAACTCGACTGAACCGAAGAATCCGTTTGCAACCTGAGTACCGGACTGCTGCTTAGAGTTAAGAAGATTGATCCAATAAGCTCTGCCCTCGGAATCTGCATTACGGTTAAGAGCGCTTACATAAAGTCTGTCGACGAAGCCCTCAACACCGGTACGTGCAGCGCCGGCTACCAAAGTAGCGGGAGCAGAAACGGATGCAGATGCAGCGGGTGTCTCAGTCGCTGCGGGTGTCTCAGTCGCTGCGGGAGTCTCTGCAGGTGTAGCGGGAGTCTCAGGATTTTCGACGGGAGTCTCTATAGGAGTCTCGTCTGCAGTAGGAGTCTCGTCGATGACGGGTGTCTCATCAGCAGTGTCGGAAGTGATGGGTTCGAAGCCCGTTACCATAAAGTCGAATCCAACGGGGCACTCAGCGTAGTTACCTGTGTAAATGTAGTATGTCTCGCCTTCCTGAAGTACAGTGCTGAGGCGATAGTTGAATGAATTACCGTAGTCGTCGCTGATAAGAATGAGGTTCATATCGGAGTCGTAAAGCTCAACGCGGGGATCGAGCGTAGGAGTGATGACAGGATCATCTCCGAAATCATTGATATCAGGAGCGCCGTAAGACTCGATTACATATGTACCTGTTGCTGCAGGTGTGAAGTTGTACCAGCAGCCGTGGTCGTCTTCGAAGCCTGCACATACACACCAGGACTCTTCGTATTCGATCTTAACGGAGAAGAAAGGAATCTTGTCCTCTTCTTCCTGCTGTGCAGCAGCTGAAGCAGACTGCTCGTACATTGCAATCTCATCTGCAGTTACAGGATAGAGATTAACAGTTCCGTTATCGCTGATAGTTACACGGAAACCGACCTTGCCGATATCGAGCATAAGCGCACCCTTGTTCGTCATATGGATGCGGATACGATTGTTAAAATTATAGAACTCACCGCCATTGAATTCTAAGCAGTTATGACCGTCAACGTACAATGCGTAGTTACCTTCGGGAAGTACTGTGGCATCATTAACTGCACGGATAATCTGTCCGTCTGTGAATTCAACCTGTGACTCCTCGTGTTCATCTACAGGAACGATTAACATAATCTCGTCACAGTCTGTGTCGTCCTGAGGATCATTTGTCAAACCGGAGAGTCTGTTTAAAGTTTCTTCGTCGTTTCCTCTGGAATTGATTGAGATACCGTCGTTTGCATCTTCGGACTCCTCGGAATCATGGAGAATACCTGTGATCCTGCCCAAGGGCGTTACGCCGTCACCAATTACAATACCAGCCGACTCATCGCACTGTGCGTAGTCGATCTCGTCAGCAAAAACTGCTGTGCTGCCGAGCATTACTGTTGCTGCAACGGACGCTGCCATTACCTTACCGATCATTGTGTTAACCTTCATTGTCTTAATTCTCCTTTTTCTTGTTCGTAGAATTTGTTCTGTTTTTGTTAGCCACGAGTATTTAAACGCGACAATGAATGCAACCCAATCAATAATGTTGGCTTGTTTTGTTGCTTAAGCGACAGTTATCGGCGTCTTTGTGGAAATAGATGAGGAGTTCAACCAGGAATAATTCGTTAAACAACATAAAATTCATCACCGGGTTCATCACAATTGATAAAAGTGATGAGCAAAGTGATGAATAACGCCTTTTTTCATCACATCATTCATCATATTTTGCGAAAGTGATGAACCGTGTGATGAATTTCCTAATAAAGGTCTGTCAGTCCTTCTTATAATCCAATCTCAGCAACGCCTTGCCGTTGGGCAGAGGTTCTTTGTGAGACAGAATCTTCTTATAATTAATCTCATTCATTGCGGCATCCAATTCAGACTCTTCCATCTGATGGTGCACTTCATCGAGTCGGTCGAACGAATGAAGATACGGTGAATCGGAGACCCACTGTTTGGTATCTGTATTGATCTGTATTACGCATGAAACATAGTCAGGATCAACATTAACTACAGCATCCTTGAAGACGTCGTAACCAATATACTCGATAAGAAGATTGGCGATTACCAATCCTGCATGCGGCAGTATATCTGACTCATTAATAAGATCAATATTCATGCATCTGAGCACATCAGAAAGATCAGCATATCTTTGTTCCACAACACGTAAATATTCTTCGTTGATATCAACGCCGTAGACAGTGCGATACTTATCACGGTCAACATGCTCCAGGCCGTTGCCGCCTGCAATTCCGAACACGATCACCGAATCGACAGGATAGTCATTAAACTGCGACTTCATGATCGCATTCATTGTCTGAAGCTGCTTAACAGAATCCAGACTCATGTGATTCTCATAATCATCAAGCTTTATCTCTTCCCAAGGATTAGACATATTAATCTCCTTTAACTCTCTGTCCGCCGAATGCGTGAATTGACCTGGTACCTGCTTTAACTCTTCCGCCTTGAAGACTTCCCTTCTCATAACCTTCGCCGCGCCCGAAGCAATCATAGATTCCGGTCATACGCGGCGCACCGCAAGAAACTTCAGCTTGTTACAAGCTTTGCAGGTAAGGGCATAAAGAAGATAAGAAGCTGCGCCTATGACGAACATTATTGCAATCCACTTAAGGTAGTTAACAGCGAAGATCCTAGGTGTGTAGTAGAACATGTCGACCCATTTTGTGAGGCCCCAGATGTCGTACCAGAATTCGTTGTCGTGGATGATGTAGATCATGAAGGTGGTTCTGGCAATATAGTTTATGGGCTTAATGCTTCCTATGTTGATCCTTCTTGTGATCTCAAATATAGTAACCGCCATTACTATCGTGATGATTCCCGTGTCAGTAATGCCGAATACCGGCTGCTTGAAAGTATCAATGCCTGAGCCCGCAAGCTGCCTTATGCCTACATCCTCAAGGTATTGAGCTATCTTTGTGGTCGTGTTGTTGTAATAGGAAAGATAAAGGAGAGCTAAGATTGCTACAGGTATCGCAGCAAGAACCCATGCCCGTAGCTTTTCGAAAGGATTGTACTTACGGATATAGCCTCCGAGAGCGTAGAAGAAGATTCCGCCTGCGACTATATTCAAGTTATCCATGAGATTCTCGAGAAGCTTGCTTGTGAACAATAAGCTTACGATAAGGAAAAGGACGACTAATAATCTTCTATAGTGATCCCTATCCATCTTCCTTAATCTGTCGTTAAGGAAGATTGCACCTATAACGATCACGATAAAGTAGTAGCCTATGAACCATACCCAATCGTTTACATATCTTATGTCGATCAGATTTACAGGAGTCGGGATCTTACTGCCTTGGATCTTGTAAAAAATCATGGAACCGAGAGACAAGATCACCGCTCCGAATACAAGCTGAAGAATGAGCCTTTTACCGATCTTGGTAAGATCAACGGTCTTGCCTTCCCGGCCGGCCATATAGTATCCCGATATAAGGAAAAAGCTGGCATTGGCGATGCTGCCGAAGGACATTATCACCTGAAAAATAAATAGTCTGTTGTAGAATACCGGATTCGAGTAAACACTGTCATCCAACTGATAAAGAACACCATGCGCTGTAAGGTGGTACGCGATTATAAGAATCATCGCGACAATCCTTAACAGCTCAAAGTTTGACTCCCTGTTCTTTGCCGCCATTCTGACCTCCCCAGCTCATTTGACTGCAACGCACTCTGTTATAGAACAGCTATATTAATTGAACGTATCAGATATCTGTCTTTTCCTCAGACACTTCAAGAATATCGTCTGATTCAACTTCCTTGTTTCTGTTCTCGTCTATTCCAAGCTTATCGCTTACCTTCTTCTTAGCCTTACGGACAAATACACAAACCACGGCTCCGACAGCGATAACTATACCGGCGATAGCCTGGATCAAATATGTCATAACGGAAGGATCAATATACAGATCTTTATACAACATAGTCTTACCTCTCCTCTAACATCTTCATTAATTATATATCTTTCTTCCTGGCAGCAATCTTTTCCTGCAAAGATCTTATGATATACTTCGCACCTTCTTCAGCTGCACTTCCGTGATTATAAACAAATCTGTCATACATATCACCTATCACCTTCTTGTACTCATCGCTGTGATCAAGAAGATGGTTTACAGCCTCTGAAGTTTTTGCAACTTCCTCTACATCAAGATTCATGCCGATCTTATCGCGAAGATATATGTTTATGGGCTCAACAGTAAGCTTCTCCCACTCAGGATTCATAACCTTCATCGGCGTATTAATGTAAAGCACCGGCTTCATTGTCGTAAATGAGTATTCACACGCAATGTCAGACCAGTCTGTTATCAGGACATCAGCCTCCATGACAGGATTGTTGGAAGTAAAGTCAGTCTGGATCTCGATATTAGGCACATCCTTATACTTATCGACCAGCGCCTGCATCTTCTCTGCCTTAATTCTTACTTCCTGCGGATGAGGACGCACGATAATGTCGTAATTGCCGTCCTTCAAACTATTAAGGATATCGTCCAGGCAAAGATCGATGATGTTATCCTTCTGCCAAGACGGCGCGATTAATATTAACGGTCTCTCATGCTTAGCTATCTGTCCCGAAGCAGTCTTCGTCTGATAATCAGCACACATATCGTCGATAAGTGGATAACCTATCTTAAGTAAATTGCGCTCCTTAAGATCATAAACTTTCTGCGCCTCGACCTCTTCATCGTACTGATGTTCACCAACGCAGAATATCGTATCGAAGTTATCTGTCGCGCCTTGACGGAATGTAAGGTTATTGGAGCCCATTCCATGCTGCACGAACACGTACTCGATGTCTTTCCTTACATACGAACGCTTAATGTGATACTTGCCAAGATCCGGCATCGTCATTACCACCATGTCGGCATCCATCTTCATCATAAGCGTAATGAGTCTGTTCTCGCCAATGTAGTACGGTCTGATCCTGGTCTCTGTCTTCGCCTTCTCGAAAATCCCGTCGTTGGGATCCGACGTGATGTAATGTATCGTGAGCTTCGTGTACTTAAGAAGATAATCGATATATCCCTTGAAGTACTTATAGAAGCCGTTAGACTCGGAGTAGAACACGATGTGCTTGTTAACTACTTTGAAGAAACGCTTGTAATCGGCGCGCTCGCGTCTTTTCGCAGGTGAGAAGAAGCCCTCCCCCTTACGCTTGCCTGAAGCCTTAATGGAGTCGAGTTCCTTACGGCTCTTTTCGAGAGCTTCGTAATCCACGTAGCGCTTCGGCCTTACTATGGCGTTTAATGCGAAAAGCTGCAGTACAGCAAAGCAGTTGCTTGCAACCCAGTAAAGCACGGTGCCGATAAAGACGAAGAATCCAAGATAAAGCGAGAGTCCTACGGAGATCGCCATGGTAAAGATCTTGTTCCCGATAGACTGCTCCGACTGGAGGATATCGAATTTATCCTGCACAAGGCACAGCACAAGCGAAGCCAAGCCTGCAACGAGAGGAACCCAGATAAACGCTATTCCCTGCTCACGCGGGATCATGCCGAGATCCACGGGGCCGAAAGTCATGTCGATTATGCCTTCGGCGATACCGGCTTTAATGACCTCAACGACACCCATCAAAATAAACAGCTGTATGATCAGCGGAACAGTTGAAAGAAGCGGATGATAGCCGGCCTTCTTCTGAAGCTCCGACTGCTTCTCTGCGATAACGTCATTCTGACCGTAGTACTTAACCTTCAGCATGTTGATATCAGGCTGAATCTTAACGATCTTAATCGAATTAAAGTAGGTCCATACCGTGACGGGCAGGATCAGCACTTTACTTAGAAAGGTAAACAGTATTATGGCCAGGCCGTAGTTACCGGCGAGGCTATAACACCAATCCATTATCAAACTGAAAAATCTTACAAGGTAACTCATATCAATAGAATGTATCCGTCCAAGGTAGTCTGTCCGTCGGACCTTTGTCTCCCGTCTCGCGAAGATCTGAAATATCTCCCGTGTATGTATATGCATAGAAACAGTTAAGATCAGACATTCCCGTGCTAAACACCTTGGGAACTTCAGGGAACTCATCATCAAAGCATCTCAAATAATATGTCCTCTCGCGCTGTTCATCCTGTGTATGATCGAAGATCGAAGTACCGAGATCTGAATATTCACCTCCGGCAAGGTAAATTACGGTAGGCATCATGTCCGTCTCGGATATAGGTGCATTTGTAACATTAAATGCATCCTGAACCTGTCCGAAAGGCTTAATGAAGAATATTGGCTGTGCATCTTCATATCCCCACGGCCTTCCGTGATCAGCAGTAATTATGATTGTTGAATTGTCATATACTCCAAGTTCTTTCAACTGATTAAGATACTCTTCAACAAGAACCCAGCAACCTCTCTCGGTTTCAAGAAGCGTCGGATCAGAAGCATTACGACAATCAGCGTCGACGCTAAGCGGTGTGTGTACACCGTACATATGCTGCAATATGAAGTAATTGGCGGAATCGTCAGTCTGAAGGCCGGATGCAAGAAGCGTATCGTAGTATTCAGCGTTGCCGAGGATAATGTGTGTATTAACTGTTCGGCTGTCATCACGGCTCAAAACATCGAGCGCACCGGTGAAATCATCACCCGTAAAGTAGAAATTGTCTTTAAGGAACAACGGACAGAACCTGAATTCACTCGATCTTATAAGCATATCTCTGACAACATCATCATGAACTACAAACTCACAGTCCATTACTTCCAAATTAGATATCTTACCGAGTGCGTCGTGTCTGGCCTCGTTAGTCACAAAGGTAAACTCATTCGTGTACAGATTAAAGCGATATCCCTGCTCTGCCAGTCTATCGTAGAAATTATTATTTCTTTCGTTATCCCATGCATATGAGAACCATTCGTTAAGCGAGATCGTAGGATCAAATTCCGTTCCGGAGATCATGTAATTAACCGAATAAACGGAACTCTCGTAATGGCAATCCGCATTGTTGTAATAAGTAAAATCCTTCAGTATGTCTGCAACTTCAGGATATGTCTCTAGACATTCATCTATATAAGAATTGCTGTACGCATCAAGAAGGATGACGATTATATTGTTGTTTGCTGACACGGTGAACTGGTCATTTCCAGACAGATAGTACTGTTCAAAGTCAAATCTTGAAAAAGCATTCTTCGGTGATTGAAATAAGGTTACCGTAAGGCTCGTAAGCTGCATGGCAAGAAGCGCGAGGCATGCAAAGACGATAACTGTCTGTCCTTTGTTGTTGCGAACTGCAAAGACTATCACTATAGGCAAAATAATGAGCACTGCCCATATAACGGCATTTACTGCGATATCGGCACTTGAGAAACCCATCTCACTTCCGTCCATTAAACCAAGGTTACGGTTAAGGAAATTAAGCTGAACATACATCGCTAGGTCTATTCCCATTACAAGGCCGAACACTACATTGAAAGCTTTGCCGGGGAACAACGCCATGATACCGGCAACACCTACACTGATAACAATGGCAGTAACGACGAATTCCAAAACGAAGTCACTCAGGATAAATTCAAGTTCTCCGGCATTCATAAGGAAAAATTCGATAGGTGAATGGATCAGGAACATATAAGTAAGCAGGAATGCAGGTGCCATGGATTTATACATTCTGACTGTCCATTCGGATTTATGGAAGATAAACGCTGACACTCCGACTCCCAGAATTATTGCAAGCGAGACTGCGAAGTACAGTATCTTTGATGGTGTCGCAGCCGGGGATTCAAAGCTCATGCGGTAACACATGGTCTGTCCGAAGTCCACACCATCCGAAGAACATCCTGTTCCGTCCGGATTACAGAAGATAGTGACGCCGTCTCCGTAAAGAGCATCCGAAGTAAAATCAATATAATAAGTCTTCCCCGCACTATCCATAATAGGTGAAGATAACTCGATCGCATGGTAATAATTATCGCGAATAACGTCGGCGTTGATCTGCCATTCTTCTATCGTCTGACCCTGATCATCTCTCAAGGTTACGAATACAGTCGGACGGCTTGTTGTGTTATAACGACCGAAAATAAAGTAGACAGCTTTCAGACCGTCCTTCTCGGGGTTTAACTGCTGGGTATAAGTAAAGCCCTGATTGATCTCGGGAAGCATGGATACAGGTTCGAATCCATCCGTCATATCCGGAACGCTGTGAAGACCCGTAAAAAACGACAGGCAGACAAGCGCCGTAAACACAGCTGTAAAAACCAAAGCTACCGTTCGCTTAACAGTCATATTAACTCCCACTCCGACTTGTTATACTAGTTTTACAATCTACAAGTATAACACATGCTCATATCAATAGAATGTATCCGTCCAATGTAGTATCGCAGTCGGGCCGTTTGCTCCGGTAGCATGAAGATCCGAGAGATCTCCCGTATATGTATATGCATAGAAACAGTTAATCTCGGACATTCCCGGACTGTTAAGTTTGGGCACTCTCGGGAGATCTTCATCAAAGGCTCTCGCATAATATGTCCTCTCGCGCAGCTCATCATCTGTGTGCTCAAAGATCGTAGTGCCGAGATCCGAATATTCGCCTCCTGCAAGATAGATCACGGTAGGCATCATGTCCGTTGCAGATATAGGCGCATTAGTAACGTTAAATGCATCCTGAACCTGCCCGAAAGGCTTTATGAAGAAGATCGGCTGTGCATTTTCATATCCCCATGTTACGCCATGATCAGCAGTGATTATAATCGTTGAATTGTCATATACTCCAAGTTCTTTCAACTGATTAAGATACTCCTCAACAAGAACCCAGCAACCTCTCTCGGTCTCAAGCAAAGTCGGAGCGGCAGCATTACGGCAATCAGCGTCGACGCTAAGAGGTGTGTGTACCCCAAACAAATGCTGCATTATGAAATAATTGGAAGAGTCGTCCGTCTGAAGTCCTGAAGAAAGGAGCATATCGTAGAATTCGGCGTCTCCCAGAATAAAATGCGTATTAACCCCAAGACTGTTATCGCGGCTCAAAACATCGAGCGCACCGGTATAATCTTCACCCGTAAAATAGAAATCGTCTTTAAGGAACAACGGACAGAACCTGAATTCACTCGATCTTATAAGCATATCTCTGACAACATCATCATGAACTACAAACTCACAGTCCATTATCTCCAAATTAGATATCTTGCCGAGTGCATCGTTCTTAGCCTCATTGTTCAGATAATCAAACTCATTCGAATACAGGTTAAAACGATATCCCTGCTCTGCCAGTCTATCGTAGAAATTATTATTCCTCTCGTTATCCCATGCATATGAGAACCATTCGTTAAGTGAGACTGAAGGATCGAATTCCGTTCCGGAGATCAGGTAATTGATCGAATATACGGATCCTTCGTAATGACAGTCTGCATTGTTGTAATAAGTGAAATCCTTAAGTATGTCAGCAACCTCAGGGTATGTCTCAAGACATTCCTCAAGATAAGCATTGCTGTACGCATCAAGAATAATAATGATTACATTATTGTTTGCCGACACCGTAAACTGGTCGTTGGCCGACAGATAATACTGCTCATAATCAAATCTGGAAAAAGCACTCTTCGGGGATTGAACCATGGCTGCAGTAAGGCTCGTAAGCTGCATAACAAGAAGCGCAAGACAAGCGAAAATGACTGCGGTCTGCCCCTTGTTGTTACGAACTGCAAAGACTATCACTATAGGCAGAATAATGAGCACTGCCCATATAACGGCATTTACGGCGATATCGGCACTTGAGAAACCCATCTCACTTCCGTCCATTAAACCGAGGTTGCGGTTAAAGAAATTAAGCTGAACATACATCGCTAGGTCTATTCCCATTACAAGGCCGAACACCGCATCGAAAACCTTGCCGGGAAGCAATGCGATGACACCTGCAGCACCTACGCTGATTACAATCGCCGTTACAACAAATTCCAGAACAAAGTCACTCAGGATAAACTCAAACTCTCCGGCATTCATAAGGAAGAATTCAATGGGTGAATGTATCAGGAACATATAAGCAAAAAGGAATGCCGGCGCCATGGCTTTGTACATCCTTACCGTCCATTCTGATTTATGGAAGATAAAGGCTGAGATTCCGACTCCCAAAACTATTGCAAGCGAGACTGCGAAGTACAGTATCTTTGATGGTGTCGCAGCCGGGGATTCAAAGCTCATGCGGTAACACATGGTCTGTCCGAAGTCCACACCATCCGAAGAACATCCTGTTCCGTCCGGATTACAGAAGATAGTGACGCCGTCTCCGTAAAGAGCATCCGAAGTAAAATCAATATAATAAGTCTTCCCCGCACTATCCATTATTGGAGAAGACAACTCAATCGCATGGTAATAATTATCACGAATGACATCAGCATTAATCTGCCATTCTTGTATTGTCTGACCCTGATCATCTCTCATGGTCACGAATACCATCGGTCTGCTGTTATGGTTATAACGTCCGAAAAGAAAATAGACTGCTTTAAGACCGTCTTTCTCAGGGTTGAGCTGCTGGGTATAAGTAAATCCCTGGTTGATCTCAGGAAGCATGGTAACTGGCTCAAAACCGTCCGTCATATCCGGAACGCTGTGAAGACCCGTAAAAAACGACAGGCAGACAAGCGCCGTAAACACAGCTGTAAAAACCAAAGCTACTGTCCGCTTAACAGTCATATCTATATCCACCCCATTATGATGTACTTATTATTCAATCCTAAAGTATATCACGTCTTCTTATTATTATGGGATTTTGCTTATTCTTTCAAAACAAAAGACTGAATACCCTATTTTGTCGATCCTGTCAGATAAGATTCTCGGCCCATTTCTTTAGATCGGATTCGGATAC
>CAMJGB010000053.1 GCA_946405115.1 uncultured Clostridia bacterium
ATGCAAATGTATTCTCTTTCAAGGGATTGTCTGATCCCGTTGATCAGGACGGAGACAGAACCATCTATATGAGAGCCGGCGATGCCGAGCTTCTTAAGAGCATGGTGGACGTTCCGATCTTCCTTTCCGAGGGAGCTTACAAGAACACGATCAAGAACTTTAGTTTCATAAGTTCAGACAATACGCTTTATGAATACAAGATATCAGACCTAACTGCATTCGGCGGTTTTGTAAGCAACAACGCACCTTTGGGTTATGTTGCTTCAGGTCTTGGAATCGCAGTTGCAAGATTCCTTCATCTCGGCACTCTCCCCACTTTCTACATGGGAAGAATATTCAATGCGGCTTTGTTTATCCTTCTTGTTTATCTTGCAATTAAGATCATCCCCGTGGGCAAGGAAACACTTCTTGTAATCTCCGTTTTCCCCATGGTACTCCAGCAGTGCGTCACATATTCTTATGACAGCGTGCTTATAGGTGCGATGTTTCTTTTCGCTGCGATCATAGTTTCCATACTTAAGTCGGAAGAGAAGATCACGTTAAAGCAGTACATCGTACTCGGAGTGCTTGCCGTTACAATCGCTTTAAGCAAGTTCGTATACGCTCCTTTGATCCTTGTTCTTCTTGCCATTCCAGCAAGCAAATTCAAGTTCAAGCGCGTCAACCTTTTGAAGGGCGCTGTCATAGCGGGCATTGCGGTATGCGGTGCAATTGCATTTTCAGTGCTTCAGAGCAAGCTCAACGTCCTTCAGTATTTCATTCCCTCTTCCGCTTCAGAGGATTCATCCCTGTTCGTGAATGTGGTTCATTATGTTGAGATGCTCTATATGACTTTTGTAGAGTGCATCGACTTCTTCATACATTCGATGGTAGCTTATCCCGGATGGTATCAGATCCATGTTCCCGTAATCATCGTATCCTCTTACTATCTGCTTCTCATCTTCTCCCTCGTAAGACGTAAGAACGAAGTAAGATTCATCGGTACCGGATTTAAGGTGTGGACAGCTTTTCTCATCGTAGCTTCCATCGTGCTCATCACACTCCCCATGGCAGCTAAGTTTACAAATCCCGGATCGGATTATGTCGACAGCATCCAGGGAAGATATTTCCTGCCGTTCATACCTCTTATCGCACTCGGAATCAGAATGAAGAATGTAACTTCTGACGATTCAATCGGAGGCAAGGTAATGTTCGGCTCATGCTACATGAGCTTTATGTTCTTCGCATTCTGCATCTTAAGGATATTCGTAGCGATCTGATAATTATCTTACGTAGTAGAACGTAACTTTATCAGCACCCGGCAGAACGATGAATGTAAGTGTCGGAAGCATAACTGTGTAGAAGATCACCGCAAACAAAAGGAACAAGCCGATTGCCGACAAAGCAGGGATCCATTCTCCGAATCTTTCATACTTCTCTTTTACCGCCTTTGAAAGCTCGTCCACACCCATGGCCGCGATAACGGCAAACGCAGGAAGAAGAGCGATTACATATCTGCCCTGAGGCTGGAAATCTCTTGTGTATGAATTGTAGATTGAAAGCACGATAGGAAATACTATCTCGAATACAAGCATAAGAAGGAAAGGTGTCTTAAGCTTGGTTCTTGTCTTATATCTGAACATAAGGAACAGTCCCACAGCCACAATGGATGCGGTGATATAAAGATCGTAGAACTTACCGTCGAGACAGATGATCATGCCTCCGAACAAACCGATGAAGCTTTCAGTCGTAGTCTCTATCCATCTTCCGTAATGAAGCATATCCCTTAAGTGCATGCTCATTCTTCCGGGATTATAGATCGTGAATGTTCCGTTTTCCTGAATATACATCTCAGTGCAAAGCCTCTGTGACTTGTAGCCCAGAAGGTCTCCGTCATAGATGATGAGATTTCTAATGAAATACCAACCGCAGATTACGAACACCATCAAAGCGATGATGCCGAACTTCTTCCAGAACTCTTTCTTATCACTCTCCTGCTTCCGGCATGTGGCAATAAAGCAGACAACGGCAAACAATATCCAGCCGTAACCGAAGTAGTAAGTTAATGCGCATATGCCTACTCCGAATGCGAGGTAAGTCATGTTCTTCATGTTCCACTTATCCTTCATTCCGTCCAATACGGCGTCAAGGATCATGAAGCCTGACATAAGTGTCATTACGTCGTTGTTTAGGTATCCGCACAAAAATACAAACTGCGGAAGGAAAGCAACTATCGAGACAAGAAGATAAACAGACTTCTTGTTCTCGAACATCTTATCTCCGACCCTGAATGCCGCGAACAATGTCGCCATTCCTGCAAATACATTAACCATTCTGCATGCAGACAAAAGCACCATCGGTTCAGAGGTAAAGAATGATGCGATCTTCGCGAATATCGCACCTATCATCGAAGGAAGATAAGGCGTGAATGCATATGAGAAACCCCAGCGGGGATTGATTATCTCATCTTCAAATCCGATGGGAAGCGCGTTGTGGTCAACGATCCACTGCACTACGAGATAACGCATGGACTCATCAGGTCCTGCATACTGATCCATCTTAAGCGCAAGGATAAAGAAAAACATGCCCGACAACAGGATCATCGGCAAAGCGAACTTATACTTTGTGATTATAGGTTTACGCTTCTCCATGCTTAAGCCTTCCCTTAACCTTGTTTACTGCCCATTGTACAGCAACACGGTGCTCGTTCGAAGGTATGAATGCCACACCCACGATTACGACACAGATAATCTCACATATGATTCCCCTTACGATGAACGTAAGGATCTTCCAGTCAAAATTAACGAATGAGCAGACTTTGATGCAGGCAAGAACGCATGCAACAAACACTGCAAGATATACGAACATGCGAACCCAGTATCTTGCAAACAGAGCCTTGCTCTTAAAGCACTTGGAATATACAACAGCACTTCGGCAAGTCCAGTAGAGGCACTGAGCAATGACTGTACCTGTAAGCACGCCCGGAAGTCCGATACGGAATGCAAGATAGATGGACGTACCGAGGTTAACAACTGCACCTGCAAGGCTTATCCACTTCTCGTAGTTGAAAAGTCCCGATCCGTTCATGAAATCAACGAGCGAACTGTGGACGAGACTTATATAAAGATCGGCACAGATCAGAATGACTATGATGCTCTCCATGACGAATTCCGCGCCGAGCCATATCTCCACGAACAGGTCAACAAGCGCAACGGTCGGAACAAGAAGAACAACTGCGACCAGGTATCTTACGTAGGTATACATACGGAAGGATTTCTCCTGGCTCACAGGATCCTTGTCCGCTGCAAGGCTTCTTCCGATAAAAGGTGCGAGAGGTCCTACAAGATTAGCCGAGAGCTGCTTAATTATCGTTATGACGTTCATGTAGTTATAGTAGTAACCTGCAACTACGGTACTGATTATCTTCGAGATAAGAAGCATGTCGGTACAGCCGTATACATATCCCGATATCTTGCCGAGACCTATGTCCTTGATCTTATTGAGAAGATCCTTAATAACCGCCTTGTTGGTCTTGCTCTTGCTGTCCAGATAAGGGTAAACCTTATAACACTTAAGGTAGATGTAGATATTAGTTACAAATGCCTGTACGACCGCACATGCGACGAACAGAAGATAGCTTTTGAACAATACGAGAACCAGGATCTTCAGGATACTGAATACCATGGTACCTACAGTATCGACCGTCTTGGTGACGTACTCCTTCTTGTCGGCAACAAGGAGTGTTCTTCTGTATGCGAAGAAGTAAGTGGATGCACTCGCCAAAGCCTGCATTATGAAATACACATAATAGATAGGCTTGAACTCCATGTCAGTAATGAAGAACTTAAGGAACGGCAAAGCCGCGAACGACAGAACAATAAAGGCTGTTCCGACGACGTTATAGATCGTCTTTAAGGCCCTCATTATGTCATTTATCTTCTTCTCATCACCGTCATTAAGCGGTTTATAAAGTGCATATGTTACTGCGATATCAAAGCCCAGATCCGCAAGTGCCAAAGTGGACAATACGGACGTATAAGTTCCGCTTAATCCTAAGATATCCGTACCGATATATATGATGAAGAGCTTTCTTGATACAAAGCCCAATATAGCGAATATAGCCTGGTTAATGGCACCGATCAGACCGGTCTTGGCTATCGTCTTCTTATCACTGCTCATATCAGGCCCCGATTACATCCTCTACTATTCTCATGAAGGTCTTAACGAACACTTCATGTCCGTACTTTGATACGATGACATCGCGGATATGTGCACTGTCGAACGTGATCTTGCCGTCCAGGAACTCATTAAGATAAGAAGCAAGCTTCTCAGGCTCAAGAATACCGACGGTCCTTCCGACAGAATCATCTACATAATCTTCAACGCCGCCGCATCTTGTCGAGAAGATAGGAAGTCCGCAGCAAGCGGCCTCCAACGGAGCAACAGGCTGACCTTCCTGAATTGACGTCATGACAAATGCATCCGCCCTGTTATAAAGATCCGTGATCTCATCACGCGATACAACGGGGATCATCTCAACCCTGTCGCTGATCGCACTTTCTTCAACCTGCTTAACGAACTCATCAACCCCCTGGCTGTAGCCCTTGTTGGCTCCGTAGCCTGCGATGATGACCTTGAAAGGCTTAGTTGCGATCTTCTTGAGATCTTCCATGGTCTGAAGGAACAGATCGTAATTCTTATAGAACGAATGAGCCGCAACGATGAGGAATGTAATCTCATCATGAGACTTGGGCTCATACTTAAACTTATTTACATCGATGATATTGCCGATATATTCGATCTTCTTAAGATGAATATTCTGCATCAGAACCTGTCTAATCTTGTCATTGCTTATGGCAAGGAATACAGAAGCTCCCTCGACTGCTTCCTTGAACGTATCGTTTAAGGATGTGCCGGGGATCATAAAGGGTGAATGCTCCGAAAGAATATAAGGAACGCCGAAGTGTTCGGCAAACAATCTCGCATATGTTGCGGTACCCTGAGCAGAGATTCCGTAAACAAGATCAAACTTGTCACCAAGCTTATCTGCCAGACGGTCAATGTGCTTTCGCCAGAACTTACGGTCAGCTTCGGTATCAACGGAACCGATGCCTGCAAGTCCTTTCTTCTTGATGGTCATTCTGCTGTACATGTTATTCATAACAGCAAGCTCAACGGGGCGTGAAACCACGCTCACATATTCATGGAAATGATCACTGTCGCCGAGGCTTTCAAGCCAGATATCCTTACCGCCTATTCTCTTGCCAAAGTACTTTATGCCAAGAGTCGTGGCGGGATTTAACATGACGACAGTAATGTCGTATTCATGGGATAGAAGCTCACATTGTTCTTTAAAGAAAGTACCCGATATAGGGTTCTCCTTAGTGGGGTACCAGGATGTGGTTACAAGTATGCGCTTTCTTGAAGATGGCATAAACCGTCCCTTATCGCTCAGCTCTCATCGGATTCTCAAGGAAGTCCTTGTATGTAAGTCTGATTCCGTCCTCAAGCTCTGTCTTATATGTCCAGCCAAGCTTAGCAGCCTTGGATACATCAAGAAGCTTTCTGGGAGTGCCGTTAGGCTTGGAGGGATCCCACAAGATCTCTCCTTCGTAACCTACTACCTTGGCAACAAGCTCTGTCAATTCCTTGATGGTAAGCTCCTTACCGGTACCTGCGTTAACCGTCTCATTACCGCTGTAGTTATTCATCAAGAATACGCAAAGATCAGCGAGGTCATCTACATACATGAACTCGCGAAGAGGGCTTCCGTCGCCCCAGCATGTTACGCTCTTAATTCCGGCTTCCTTCGCCTCATGGAATCTTCTGATCAATGCAGGAAGAACATGAGAATGCTCGGGGTGGTAGTTATCGTTAGGGCCGTAAAGATTAGTCGGCATTACGCTTATGTAATCTGTTCCGTACTGAGTATTAAGATACTCGCAGTACTTAAGACCTGAGATTTTAGCCAAAGCATATGCCTCATTTGTTGACTCAAGAGAGCTCGTAAGGAGGCAGTCCTCCTTCATGGGCTGAGGTGCGAACTTAGGGTAAATGCATGAAGATCCGAGGAACTCAAGCTTCTTACAGCCGTTCTTCCATGCGGCATTGATTACATTCATCTCAAGGATCATGTTGTCGTACATGAAGTCAGCCTTCGCTGTGGCATTACCCATGATGCCGCCTACCTTGGCAGCAGCGAGGAATACATACTCGGGCTTCTCCTCGGCAAAGAATGCCTCCACCTGATCCTGTCTTGTAAGATCCAATTCCTTATGAGATCTTACAACGATGTTTGTATAACCCTGCTTCTCAAGCTGCCTTACAATGGCACTTCCAACCATGCCCTTATGTCCGGCAACGTATATCTTCGCGTCCTTTTCCATCATATGAAAAGTCTTCTCCTATCAGCTTACTGAATATCCGGTACTACCGTCGCTGTAATAATCCTGCTGGAGGTTATAAACAGTCTTGTCTTTTGCATCCGTGTCACCGATCTGTACTTCGATCAGCTTAAGCTCACTTCCTGCGATTACAGTGTGTCTTACCTGTCTCGGAATCTGAACAACGTCACCGGTTCTTACGAATCTCTCTTCTTCGTTCATGATGACTCTGCCCGTACCGCTTGCTACGATCCAAAGTTCACGTCTTCCGTCATGGCTGTGGTACTTCATTCTGCTGCCCTCTGTAAGGGTAACGAGAATAGTAAGGTTATCCTTCTCTTCATGAAGGACAGTATAACTTCCCCAGTCCTTCTTGATCGTTAAAGGCTGCGGGTTCTCTGAGACTGATTTAATTATCTTCTTTTCTTCCATAAGTAAAACCTCACTGAACCTTTATTTTACCACGTTATCCCTTAAGATAGTCATAAACGGATTTGATTCCTTCCTCAAGTCCCTTAAGCTCCATCGGGCATACGCTCATGATACGTGAGTTATCAAGAATGATCTTACGGACATCGACGCTTCTTGCGGGCTTATATACAACATTAACGCTGTCATCGATACCCTTAACGATCTCAAGTATCTTCTTCATTGAAGTTCCTTCACCGGAACTTAAGTTAAATGTATTCTCCGTACCCTCGTAAGAAGCAAGGTTACCGAGCATGTTGCAAACGTCATCTATATAGATGTAGTCACGGATATTCTCACCGTCTCCCCATACTTCTACAGGCTCACCTGCAAGCGTTCTTCTTATGACGGCATCAATGAAACCTACGCCCTTCTTGTGGTCCTGACCGGGACCATACGGGTTAGAGATCCTCGCGATCATCATCTTGGACTTAGCCTGGATATCGAACACCTTAAGCGTATTCTCGATGCAAAGCTTCACGTTACCGTAGTGGTTTATGGGATTCGCCGTAGCATCTTCCTTAATGGGCTGCACTTCCTGATTGCCGTAAACGGTGCCGCCTGAAGACAGGAATATAAGCTTGGTATCCGTCTCCTTAAGCATATCGAAAAGCTTAACCGTCTGAATAAAATCCCTTCCGTAACCCATCATGTACTTCTCATTGGAGTTTCCGGGATTAATCGTGGAAAGGGCGTGATAGATTACATCGCATCCCTTGATGGCTTCAGCAAGAACGTTATCGTCAAAGAAGTCACCCATGACATATTCGACTCTGGGATCTGCAACTTGAGGCAATGCTATGTCAAAGCTCGTTACCTTGAAGCCTCTGTCAGACAGAACTCTTCCCAAGTTGGAACCTATGAATCCGTTTCCGCCTATGATCAGTACGTTTAAGCCGTCCATCTGTTCAGTCTCCCTTAATTCTTATCCAGTCTTTACAGTATACACTGCCGTTATCGTATCCGTTAAGGAGCGTAGTCGGGCAGCACACGGTCTTATCCTTGTTGTCGTTAAGCCATGCGCCCCACCAGCTGAATGTGCTGTTCGCGATTATGTTGTGCTTACACTTGCTCATGAGGTACATGTCAAGGTAAGACTTATCTCCCGTGTTTCCTTCCACGGGCACGATATTATCGATTCCAAGCTGCTCTGCTGCAGCCTTTACGTCATTCGAGAACAGGAAGAATGTGGGGTTCTCCACCTTCTCCTTTATAAGTTCTACCGCTCTTTGGTAGTAAGCGGGAGTGCAGATGTTTCCGTAAAGATCGGAGAGGTTAAGATAGTCTCCGAGACGCATATGGATCGATACGGAATTCGCGCTCTCGATCTTCTCCCTCATCTCGTTGATGTAAGGAGTATCCGTATTGGTAAACTTAATGGTCTCTCTTACAATCGCTTCCGAATTAGGCATGTACTGCTCGCCGAGGAAGCATCCTCCCATGACGCTTCCCTTCTTTACCTCAAGAAGCTCGGGAGTAAACTTGTAGTCCTTTTCGAAGTATGTGGGACCTACCAGAAGCCTTCTAATGTACCTGTTAATGCCGCCTTCCTTGCCATAGTACTCGTACATGGAAGGGCATCTGTCTACGCTTAAGCCAAGCAAAGGAAGCTCGAGCTTTCTTGTGTCGACGCCCTTTGTCTTGGGCTGTGCGTCGCCGTACCAGCTTAAGTCGGCATATGTCTTAAAGCCGCGGGCCTTGTACTCGCTGTAGAGCCCGTACTGGGCAAGCTGGTTTCCGAGTCCGCCTGTAAACTGAACTATGATCATGAGGCAGCTCCTTTATGTTTGTAGTAAATCTTTTTCATAAGTCCCGGGCAAAGCTTACAGGCTGCAACCGTAACGGAGTAAACCGTACGCGCCTTGAACGTGCCCTTGCATGAAGCACGAAGGCTTTTCTCGTGTGATCTTAAGTAATCCCTGTCCTTAATGCCCTTAATCTCCATGCTCGCGAGAGCCTTCGAGAAATCCTGGTACTTATAAATTCTGAACGCTTCCTTCTCAAGGAACATCGGGCTGTAATACGGGTCCTTATAAAGGTAATCGTAAAGCTCAATGTGCATGGGAACAAAGTTCATCGTGCTGTCCTGACCCTCGTGCCGTCTTGTAAGCATGAGGCACTTATTCAAGGAAGCAACACCGTAGCCATAGCGCTCGATATCCATGAGAAGCTTGATGTCACAGCAGGGTCCTACGGCAGGATCGAAGATAAGCTCGTGCTTCTCCAAGATCTCTCTTCTGTACATGATCGAGGGGCAGCAAGTATTTGTGCCTTCCCCGAAGTACGCATCGAAAAGCTCCCTTCCCTTATAGATCTTGTACTCGCCCTCATACGTTGCCTTGGAATCAATGACAGTACCGTCTGTAAGGAAATCCGACGTAAGGCAGGAAACGCAACCTGCATCGGGATGAGCTTCAAGGAAGTTATACTCCTCCTCAAGCATTCCGGGACACATCTTATCGTCATCGTGGAAAAGGACGATGTAGTCGCCCTTACCCATCTTAATAGCTGAATTAATGTTGTTAATGCCTCCGATGTTCTCGGGGTGCTTAACGTATGAAAGTCTCGGGTCAGTAAAGCTGTCCACCACGTCCTTCGTGTTATCGGTGGAGCAGTTATCCACAACAGTTAAAGTAAAGTCTTTAAACGAAGACGCGAGGACACTTTCAATGCTCTCGCGAAGGTAATTTGCTCTGTTATATGTGAGGATGAATACCTCTAACGTATGTGCGTTATCAGTTGAACTCATTGATCTTGTCTATTACGTAATCAATCTCTTCATCCGTCATGCCGTAATACAAAGGCAGTGACAATTCAGTTCTGCTGATAAGTTCCGCAAGAGGGAAATCGCCCTCCTTAAACCCGAGATCGCTATATGCACCCTGAAGATGCATCGGGATGGGATAGTGCTTGTTAGTGCCGATTCCTGCTTCCTTGAGGAAAGCTTCGAGTTCGTCTCTTCTTTCGCATCTTACGGCGAAGATATGCCATACAGGATTCGCATAATCAGCTACAAAAGGAAGGATTATCTCAGGGTTCTTAATGCCCTCAAGATACCTTGCGGCTATCCTTCTTCTGTCAACGTTAACCTTATCCAAAGAAGGAAGCTTAGCTGACAGGAATGCAGCCTGCATCTCATCAAGTCTGCTGTTATTTCCCTTATAAATGTGATGGTACTTATAGTCGGAACCGTAGTTGCCGTAAGCTCTGATCTTGTCTGCTACGTCCTTGTCAGAAGTGACCGTAGCACCCGCATCACCCAATGCACCGAGGTTCTTTCCGGGATAGAAAGAGAATCCAGAAGCGATACCGAATGTACCGATCTTTCTTCCCTTGTAAGTAGCACCGTGTGCCTGTGCACAGTCCTCGATAACAAAAAGACCGTGTGCATCTGCGATCTTCATGATGGGATCCATGTCACAGGGCTGACCGTAAAGATGAACCGGCATTATGGCCTTGGTCTTGTCCGTAACAGCCTTCTCGATGAGCTCGGGATTGATGTTATATGTCTTAATATCAGGCTCTACGAATACAACCTTCGCGCCTGCATAAGTTACTGCCAAAGCGGTAGCGATATATGTGTTGGAAGGAACGATAACCTCATCGCCTTCGCCTATGCCTAATGCCTTTAATGCGAGCACAAGAGCATCAAGTCCGTTGCCGCAGCCGACACAGTAAGGCATTCCGATGTACTCGGCAAAAGCCTTCTCGAACTTCTCATCTTCCTGTCCTTCGATGTACCAGGAGTT
>CAMJGB010000054.1 GCA_946405115.1 uncultured Clostridia bacterium
AAGTTGAGTCGATAATTCTTCCTTCAGATGAGACAACTATAGCCTTGGGTGGTACAGTTACTCTGAGCGCTGAAATAACTCCTGATGATGCGATAAATAGAACATTAACATGGAGTTCTGATGATAGCTCAATAGCATCCGTTGATGAAAATGGAGTGGTAACTGGCGAGGCGGTGGGAACCGCGATTATTACTGCGACATCGAGCAATGGTATCTCTAGTAGTTGTAGTGTAACTATAGACGATTCACTTAGAGCGTTCCAACTGACAATTACTCGTCAAAGAGAAGATTCAAATAACATAGGTGATGAATGGAGCCATACAAGAGAAATCAATGGGGTGGCGGCAAATAATGGCGTTTTCACAGCATCGGTAGGCGATACACTTGAGTTCTATGTTCGAAGTATAGAGGAAGATGATAATCCTGATATCGGCGAGGCTACAGTATCGCATACAATAACACAAGAAGACTTTGATAACGGCTTTGTTATTACAGTTGATGTGTATGCTACTGAAAATGGTGGACGCAACAGCGGACAAAGCGCACATTTTATTACGACATTTACATTCGAGCCTGCATGATTTGTATGGAGTTGATAAATGAGTAAAGTAGAAGACACAACATTGAAGAAACAGATACTATACTTAGTCGAGTCGCCTGACGGCGATAATGATGAGAATTCGACTTTTGATTGGTATGACTTGTTGATGATGGTGGCTATTATTGCCAGTATAGTTCCTTTGGCATTTAAGAGCACGAATACAGTGTTTGAAATCATCGACAAGGTAACAGTCATAATCTTCATCGTTGATTATCTTCTTAGATGGATTGTTGCTGATTTAAAACTTGGAAAAGGAAAGATATCGTATCTCCTATACCCAGTTACTCCGATGGCAATATTGGATTTCTTAACTATTCTTCCATCGCTAACACTTGTTTCTAATGGCTTTAAGTTATTCAAGTTGGTTCGATTATTAAGAACATTTAGAGCTTTTCGCATATTTAAAGCGGTTAGATATTCGAAGAGCATAAGAACGATAATAAATGTGTTTAAGAAGCAAAAAGACTCGCTGCTGATAGTTTGTGGCATGGCTTTTGCGTATGTTCTAGTATCTGCTCTGATAGTCTTTAATGTTGAGCCAGACAGTTTTAATAACTACTTTGATGCTGTTTATTGGGCAACGGTTTCTCTAACTACAATGGGTTATGGTGACATATATCCAGTTACGACAGCTGGAAGAATAGTAACTATGGTGTCCTCTTTTATGGGAATAGCAATAGTCGCTCTACCTGCAGGTATTATTACATCGGGAATGATGGATGAGATAAATAGTTCTAAAGAGAAAGCTGATAATTAGACTGTTTCTTGTAAAGTAATTTGTACTTAAGATAAAACTGCCCCTCATTGTTCATCAACAATGAAGGGCTTTTATTATTGTGCAAACTGATATCCCATCAAACCAGGTGCCTTTGTCGATATATATGAAGGGTTATTGAAGATTTGTGTAACCTGCTACCCCAAAAACAGGGTCTCCCATTCCTAGTTAGTGAAGGGAGTTCTTCAGAAGCCCTTCGTGAACATTGACAACTGCATAAAACCATCAGGCAATCGGGTGGCTGGTCCGAACCTGATGGCATTCGGCCGGAATCAAATCGGGGTATTAGGGGTCGTCCCCTAACAAGCAATCTGCATGTGATCGTTCACATGCGTTGCTTGCTAAACCAGATGACATTCCGAATGCACGTTCACTGAAAAAACCGACAGGAGGCATCAAATGGAAAAACCAAGGAACAGAAAAAGACCGCTTCGACTCTATATCTATGTTACCCAAGAGGAACTTGAAGATATCAGAGGCAAGGCAAAGGCAGCAGGATTATCTGTAGGAGAGTACGGCAGAAGAGTAATGAGAGTTCACAAGGTCGGTATGGCTCCCACAGAGGAAGAGCATGCGATGGTATGGGAGCTCAGGAGGATAGGCACCAACTTAAACCAGATAGCCAAGAAAATGAATGTGCTCGGCATTACTCCCGGAGCAAGCCTGCTAAAGTGCATCGATGATCTCGAGGAACTCAAAACAACCATTGATACAACACTAATAAACAGAATGAGAGGATAAGACTATGAAAGACAAAATCGCATTATCACAGAAGTCATTACTGACACTTGAAGAGGCATCAGCATACTTCAACATCGGGGTATGTAAGATGAGGGAACTTACCAATGACGATAACTGTCCGTATGTGTTATGGAACGGCAGTAAGAGGCTCATAAAGCGTAAGCCCTTCGAAGAATTCCTCTACAACTCGTACTCGGTATAAGGGAACCGTACTAATTAAGGGACTGCTAAAGAGGTGCGCCCGAGCTATAATGAGCTTGGGCGTATCTGGTTAGCATATACAGGAGGCTTTATATGCAGAATCGAAGATACGCAAGTAAGAAGATCAAACTGAGGAAAGGAGAGTATCAAAGACAAAACGATCTTTACGAGTACAAGTGGACAGATGCTCAGGGTAAACGACACTCTATCTATTCAAAGTCTCTGTCTGAACTTCGACGTAGAGAGGAACTGATTGAAAAGGACGCTACAGAGGGTTACGAATACAACAACCTTAACTCAACCATCAATGACTACTACGAGTTGTGGAAGCAGATTAAGAGCGGTATTCGCAAGTCAACGTTCTCATCGTATACAAGACCCTATGAGCGTTATGTAATGCCGACTTACGGAAAGACCAAACTTAGGAACGTGACATACAGCAGCGTAATGCTGTTCCTTAAGAGCCTAGCAAGCGAGAAGGGACTTGGCATAAGCACAATAAAGAAAGTGAATATCACTCTCGGAATGGTGCTTGAAGTAGCTGTAAAGGATGGAGTCTTAAAGGCGAATCCGTGTCGCGGAGCCATCACGGAGATGAGCAGGGAGCTCGACAAGGACATAAAGCATGTAAAGGCACTGACGGTGCCCGAGCAGAAGCTTTTCGAAGAGTTCCTGAGACGTCCCGGTCGTTACAATAGATGGTATCCCCTGTTTACGGTAATGATGTGGACAGGAATGAGGGTCGGTGAAGTAATCGGGCTTCAGTGGGAAGACATAGACTTTGAGAATAACGAGATCCATGTTAACCACAGTCTTGTGCATTACGACATCGGTAAGAATCAGGGAAGCACATATACCATGAATCTTCCCAAGACGAGGACGAGCATCCGAGTAGTACCGATGTTACCGAGAGTGAAGGAGGCTTTATACCTCGAGAAAGAACGTCAGGAGAACTTTGGTATAACCTGTGTATCCAACATCGATGGCTTCACGAATTTTGTGTTCTTGAACAACAACGGTAAGGTATATCATCACAAGAAACTGAACCACCAGCTGAATGTAATAACTCAGGCGATAAATGAGGATATACAGGAGAACGGGAACGAATACGGTGTCGAAGTATTCCCCCACATTCACAACCATATGTTGAGACACACGTTCGCCACGAGGATGAGAGAAGCGGGAGCTGACATCAAAGCGACTTCCAACATACTCGGACACACAAAGACAAGCATCACGTTAGACATATACACGGATGCATCGACAGAATTTAAGAACCGAGAGATCGGTGTACTGGATAAATACTATCCGGAAGAGGATATGTAGTACGACAAATTAGTACGACAAATGCAGACTTTTTACAGAGAGTTATAAAGATATACGCAAATGTTATAAATCTGGAGAAGCCCGTAAATAAAGGGTTTCCGAGAGGGTTATAGAGATATACAGAATATAAAACATCTGACCCTCCATCTCCGCCATAGTGCAAAAGAATAGTCCTGAAGCATAGCTTTGGGACTATTCTTTTGTGCTGTTACTGATATCTATGGGAAGTCGGACCCGTGAGGGTCACGGGCGGGAAAGAAGCGTCCTGTGGACGGTTCGGCGCCCGGGTGACCGCCGTGAGACGGCGTCGAACAAGGTTCCAGGCAGCGAGTTGTCGTAAAGTAACTACCCCAAGTAACTACCTATAGGGCCGTTTCAGAGGCAAAAAGGTAGTTACTTTCCTCGCTGCCGGTCGACTCCCTCCATGTTCACAGGAACACGATTTACCACCAACTTACCACTATTACGACAGATTAGAAGATGTGCCCATTGAACGGTCAGAAAGCGATTCCTGGCCGTTTTTCTTGTCGTTTGACGCTTCGCGACACAAAAGGATACAACTCACGACAAATCACATTGACAAATAACCATATCCCATGATTGGATAATTTAAGTGGTGTGGAATGAAAAAGAGAATAGTATGTATAAGATATTTATAGTGGAAGACGATAAGGGCATAGCTGACGGTATAGCTGCTTGCCTTAAAGTATGGGACATGGAATCCCGTGAAGTTCAGGATTACCGTAATGTCACGGAGGAGATCAGAGACTATGATCCGCACCTCGTGATTATGGATATAACGCTGCCTTACATGGGCGGTTACTACTGGTGCCAGGAGATCCGTAAGACGAGCTCCGTGCCGATCATTTTTATCTCGTCTGCGACGGATAACATGAACATTATAATGGCGATGAATATGGGTGCCGACGACTTCATTCCGAAGCCGTTCGACCAGAGTGTTCTCATCGCGAAAGTACAGGCTCTTCTTCGAAGGACTTACGACTTCAATAAGGGTTCTTTCGCACTTGAAGCAGCGGGTGCCGTTCTTAACACCAACGACAACACTTTGACCTATAACGGAACGAAGATCGAGCTCGCGCGTAACGAGTACAAGATCCTTCTTACACTCATGCAGAACAAGAATAAAGTAGTTAGCCGTGAGAAGCTCATGGAGGCTTTGTGGGAGACGGACAGCTTCGTCGACGAGAACACGCTGACGGTTAATGTCGGCCGCCTCAGAAAGACCTTGGAAGCAGCGGGCCTTAAGGACCTCATCAAGACAAAATTCGGAGTGGGTTACATCCTGGAGGATTCCTGATGAAGCACTTCGGTGGCTATCTTAGATCCCGCCTGGGAACCATAATTCTGTGCGTTTGCCTGTTCGGCGTGTTCGCTGCTGCGGATCTGCTTTTCGAGGTGGAAACAATAGTGCTGTGGTACCCGCTTATTTTGGGAGCGGTGCTGCTTCTTGTTATGGGTGCGGTGGATTACGTGATGTTTCTTAAGAAGCATAAGGAGCTTTCTTACGGCGAGCTTCCCACACCGAAAAGCTTGATCGAGGAAGATTACCAGAGCATCATCGCGAAGCTTAAGGAAGAAGCCGAGATGAGGGCAAGTTCCGCTTCGCAGGACTACAACAACATGATCGAGTACTACACTGTGTGGGCGCATCAGATCAAGACACCGATCGCGGCGATGAGGCTTAACCTGCAGTCCGAAGACAGCGAGAGTGCGAGGAAGCTTATGGGCGACCTTAACAGGATCGAATCGTATGTTGAGATGGTACTTACTTTCTTAAGGCTCGATTCCGACAGCACGGATTACGTCATTAAAGAGCACGATCTCGATGAGATAATCAAGTCTTCCGTAAGGAAGTTCTCGCGCGAGTTTATCCTGAAGAAACTGACGCTTAATTACGAGCCCGTGAAGTACAAATGCATCACTGATGAGAAGTGGCTCGAGTTTATAATAGAGCAGGTAATATCGAATGCTGTTAAGTACACGTCAGAAGGCGGAGTGCGCATCTATATGGACGAGCCGGGACTTCTTGTCATCGAAGACACGGGTATCGGCATAAGCGCGGAAGACCTGCCACGTATATTCGAGAACGGATACACGGGATTTAACGGCCGCGAGGATAAGCGCGCAAGTGGTATAGGTTTGTATCTATGTAAGAGGATTGCCGATAACCTAGGTCACAAGATAACGGCAGAGTCGACTCCCGGAGTAGGAACGAAGATGATTATCGACGTAAGAGGGAAGAAGCTCGGAGTAGAGTAATTTTCCCAATGTGACAAATGTGTAAGAAGTACGTAAGCAGATTCAATGGAATGGGAAAGAGCGAATTCATACACTTAAGCCATGACAATGAGAAAGGATGAAACAGTATGAGTTTGCTTGAAGTCTCAGGAGTAAAAAAGATATACAAGACGCGCTTCGGAGGCCAGTCCGTAGAAGCGTTGAAGAACGTTAATTTCACGGTAGAGAAGGGCGAGTTCGTCGCTATCATGGGTGAGTCCGGAAGCGGTAAGACTACGCTTCTTAATATTCTTGCGGCCCTCGATAAGGCAACGTCAGGAACAGTTATTCTCGACGGCATGGATGTGGGTAAGATCAAGGAGTCCCAGATGGCGAAGTTCCGCCGCGATAATATGGGATATGTATTCCAGGATTTTAATCTTCTTGATACCTTCTCCCTTGAGGATAATATCTATCTTCCTTTGGTGCTCGCAGGTAAGAAGCATGCGGAGATGAAGTCACGCCTTGATGAGATCGCAGAGCCTCTCGGAATCACAAATCTTCTTAAGAAGTATCCGTATGAAGTATCAGGTGGTCAGAAGCAAAGAGCCGCAGTCGCAAGAGCTCTTATCACAGGCCCCCGCATCATACTTGCAGACGAGCCTACAGGCGCTCTTGATTCCAAGTCTTCCGATGAACTTCTCGACCTGTTTACGAAGGTTAATCAGATGGGTCAGACAGTCCTCATGGTTACACACTCCACGAAGGCCGCAAGCCACGCTTCCAGAGTAATGTTCATCAAGGACGGCGTTATCTTCCATCAGATCTATAAGGGTGATTCCACAGACACCGAACTTTACCAGAAGATCTCCGATACACTGACGCTTCTTGCGCAGGGAGGTGATCTTAAGTGAATATAGGTCTCTATCCCAAGATCGCGTATGAAGGTATGCGTAAGAACGGGAAGCTTTACATTCCTTACTGCATTACCTGCATACTGATGGTCGCTATCTATTACATAGTTCATTTCCTCGCTTTCTCCGGAGTTCTTATCGGAATCCCGGGAGCAAGTACAGCCGTTCAGATGCTTGGATTCGGCGTCTATGTCATCACCATATTCAGTGCTATATTTCTGTTCTATACACAGTCGACATTGATCAAGGGACGTAAGAAAGAATTCGGTCTTTACAGTGTCCTCGGAATGAACAAGAATAACCTCGGCATGATCATCTTCTATGAGACGATCATGACATGGATCGCAGCAATCTTCGGAGGACTGATCTTAGGTATCGGTATGTCCAAGGTAGCTGAACTCGGATTTACCCGTATGATCGCAGCACCGGTTAATTATGATTTCAGGATATCAACGGATTCAGTGCTTCACACGATCGGAACATTCACGGTTATATTCCTTCTTATTTGGCTCAATACGATAAGACAGATCAAGTTCTCTTCTGCAATCGAACTTGTCCGTTCCGAGAAGGCTGGAGAGAAGCCTCCCAAGGCTAACTGGTTTATCGGGATCCTCGGTGTCATCGTTCTCGGTGCAGGCTACGTTCTTGCTATCAGAATCCAGCAGCCCATCTCCGCTTTGTTCGGATTCTTCATTGCAGTTGTGCTTGTAATCGTTGGAACATACCTCGTGCTCATCGCAGGTTCGGTATTGCTTTGCAGGATCTTGCAGAAGAACAAGGATTACTACTACAAGACTAACCACTTCGTATCGGTATCTTCCATGGCTTACCGCATGAAGAGAAATGGAGCGGGACTTGCTTCCATCTGCATCCTCCTCACTATCGTTCTGGTAATACTCTCTTCGACATCGGTACTGTTCAACAATTCGGAGTATTGCCTTACAGTAAGATACCCGAATGAGATCGGCGCATTCGCCTGCACATACGGATACGATGAGAACCTTACGGATTTAGGTGAGAGACTTGATGATATCCTCTACGAGGCAGCCGAGGCACACGGTGCGACAGTTACAAATAACAAGACTTACTACACATATTCGATCTGCGGCTATCTTGAGAATGATGTGCTTCAGGTAACTCTCGATTCGTTGTCAGACATGACATTTATCGATTATGACAAGGTTGCACAGATTCAATTCATTGATGTAGGTCTATATAACCGCGTATTCGGATATAACGAGACTGTTGAACCCGGTAAGGCTATCGTCGGAACAGCAAACGACATCACTCTCGGCGACACACTCATAATCGGAGATTCAACATTCGAGGTGTCCAAGCGTATTGATGACAGGATTGATGAGATCGACCCGGCTTCCAAGATCGCAGTATCACCTACGATCTACATGATCGTCGACGATGTCGAAGAGGTAGCTCAGAACTACATTCAGTATCAGGATTACAATGGAGAGCCGATGCTTGCCTGGTACTGGTATTGCAGATTCGATACGGGCCTTGATGTTGATGGACAGATAGCAGTTGCCAATGATCTTAGCGCAATTCTTAATGAAGAACTTGGTCCGTTGAACTTCACTAACTACTACTGTGACAGCCACGAGAACCAGCGTACGGATTTTTTAAGCACATTCGGCGGACTCATGTTCCTCGGTATACTTCTTAGCACCATATTCCTTGTATCATGCGTGCTCATCATCTACTACAAGCAGATCTCCGAAGGCTTCGAGGATAAGTCCAGATTCGAGATCATGCAGAAGGTCGGCATGACGCGCGAAGATATCAAGAAGAGCATCAATTCACAGATGCTTACGGTATTCCTGATCCCGATCGTGTTCGCCTGCGCACACCTGTTCATGGCTTTGCCGATCATCCATAAACTTCTTATGCTCATGGGCTTCATGAATATGCCTATGCTCGTTGCAACAGCAAGCGTATGCGTAGTTATCTGTGCGGTATTCTATGCAGCTATCTACAAGGTAACATCCAACGCTTACTACAAGATCGTATCCTGAGCAGTTTTGATGGATATAAAAAGGCACTGGCTTCAACCGGTGCCTTCTTCGCCTAATTAGTGATGAGATCAATACTGGTCTTCTCGTTTTTACGCGTCGAACAAGGTCCCAGGCAGCGAGTTGTCGTAAAGTAACTACCCCAAGTAACTACCCATAGGGCCGTTTCAGAGGCAAAAAGGTAGTTACTTTCCTCGCTGCCGGTCGACTCCCTCCAGAATCTTTAAAAAGTCTTAGTACGACAATTAGTACGACAATATAAGTCAGTGTATTAAGAGGAAGCCGTTCATCAATGACATCACGAGGCTTGCGGCACTTATCAGAATTCCTATTATGTTGAGGATCATACCGGCGCGGATTTTGCGGATCTTTTTTTGCTGAATCGATGTTATGAGTCCGGTTATTGCCATGGATAAACCGGCAACAAATCCTATGCCAACGATTACGAAGTTGCTCATCTTAAGTTCGATGAACAGGGAATATCATTTTTAAAAGTTGACTTGATAGGCCAACTGCGATTTAATCACATCTGCACTCTATCAGGAAGATTCGGAGGACTTATGGCAGCTGATGTGAAGTTTACGGTAAATAAGGCAATGAATGAACAATCTCTTATCCCTACCACAGTAAGTGGGGAATTGGAGAGTAAATTCGTTAAGAAGACCAAGTCGTTTTCGCTCAAGCTCATCCCGATATCATTCATTGTTGCGGCAATAATACTCGCGATTATCTTCGTGGTTGTCTATTTTTTCAACAGGCTGATAATAAGCGCATTGGGTCTTTTCTGCATCATTCTTCCAATTTATTCGATCTACGATGCGATAGCCACATCAAAGGCTCTCAAGAATCACGATTACGAGTTTTACTACGGTGAAGTAACCGGAAAGACAGATAGCGGCAGTTATGTGATCAAAGGTCTTGAAGAATGCAAGATCAGCGTTCTGTTCGGCAAAGAAGAATACAACGCAGGTGACCGTGCCATCGTCGCAAGGGTTAAGGACGATCTGAGCATTATCTCCGAAGAGTGATTCCGTCTCCGTTAAGGTCAATTGCAGTTTTAGCACCGGCTACTGACTTAGACTATCATCTATATTAAATTACACCGGTCATTGCAAGGATGAACGGAATCGCATCTAATATCACGTGTTGAATGTAGGATGTCATTATGTTTTTGGACTTCAAATAGTTATACATACAGAAGAACGTTGCGATTCCCTGATTTATCAGAATCTGAGTCCAATTAAATTCATAAGCTGTAGCGTGAACCAAGGCGAAGCAAAGAAGCGTTACTACTGTTGCTGCTACAACCGAGAGGGTTCGCTTACTTGTCAGCTTATATATCACGATCAAGAAGACCAGGAAGATCAGCAGTTTAAATAATTCTTCGCCGAAGAGCTGAATCAGTATCAGAACCCAGAAGGTTGCGTCCATGTCGGCATCCATAACAGCATTAGCTGTCGGCGGCACATGGAATACAAGATTACGAATGATTCCGATCGCGAAGACGAATACATATTGAAGGAACAGTGTCACAAAAATACGTACGAAGTCCATAGCCTTAAACTTCTTGACGATCAGGGACATT
>CAMJGB010000055.1 GCA_946405115.1 uncultured Clostridia bacterium
ACCGCAGTTCTCGGAGATAAAAGATGAAAGATCCAAGAGGTAATCATCGTCGTTAAGCATACCGAATGTAGCGCCGTTAACGATGAGGTCAGGACCGTCACCGGACATGAGGTCAACAGTAAGTCTGTTACCGAGGTTTGCAGATGCCTGATCAATAGCAAGGCTGCCGTCATCCTCATTATCGGAATTAGTATTGTCAACCTCGTTCTCGATCATGTAAGAATCGTTGTAACGTATGAAGTAATTCTCGTTGGACTCGTTGAAGAGACATACAGCGCTGCAAAGAGCAGGTGAATAATCATCAATAACTGCGAGCTCAAGAATTGTCTTACCTACGTTAGGGTTTGTATCAGCCTTAGTGAAGATGTAGATCATTGTTGTGGAATCACCGTATGCTGCATCCGGAGGTGTAACGTCACCTGTAAATACAGCTCTGTCCTCACTTACGCTGATAGGTGTAAACATTGTGATGTCGTTTACGTTAACGTTGGAATAAGAATACTGGAAAGAAGGCTCGACTGTCTGAGCATCGTAATTGATTGTGCTGAGACCCAATCTGTCCATTACTACTGCACCCATTCCGTCTACCTGATAGATGTTGTCGGAATCGCAGTTAAACCAGGACATGTCATCTGTAACGTTTGTTACTTCCATTGCTGCAAAGTCGAGAAGGAAGAAGAGGTCTTCACCGTTGTAGTTAGCACAGATAAGAGCCTTGTCGTTACCGAGATCAACGATGCTCGGAATATCGAATACAGGCTGTGTAGGGAACAGATCTCTGAAGTCGAACTCTGTTACGTTATCGTCAGCGTCGATAACCTCAAGTACATAAGAAGGTGCATCACCGGATACCCAGAACTTTCTGATCGTATACTCGCCGATGATGTGTGAGCTCTCCTCGGAAGCATCCTCATCAGCAAGGCGCTCTGTATATTCGAATTCTTCAACGGGCTCGGGCTCGCCGAATGTAAGAGTATCAAAATCGAATAATGTACGGTAGTTAGTCTGTGCACCTGTAGTCATGTTGTAAGACAAGATGTCGACACGAAGCTCTTCGCCAACCTTGGTAACATCATTTACAACTACATATTCACCGAGGTCGCACTCGGCAAGATAATCGGAAACTGAAACTACAGATACGAGATTACCCTGAAGATCATAGACATCGATGTCCTGAACTACGTAATCCATGTAATCGTCTGTGTTGTAATCGAAGTCAGCAGGAAGAAGCTTAATTCCTTCCATCATGTAAACATAATAATCGCCCATCTCAGCGATGAATCTGTTGCCGACGTACTCATATTCAGTTTTATCAATGCCGGGATCAATTGTGATCATCTCGAGGTTATACCAAGGATCATCCTCACTGATAACGTCTGCGTCACTTGATGTCTTATAGCATCCTGTGATCATGGGCACTAGCATAACCGCGGACAAACCTGCTGCGGCTACCTTCAAAGATCTCTTCATAAGTATCTTCTCCCCTTACTCTTAATTTTTTGCGGAAACATATTATACCAACGAGCCTCAAAATAATAAGGCAGAATTCAGGCACAAATATCCTGCGTATTTCCAAAAGCATTGTAAACACGCAGGTTTAAACGTTCATTAACCGAAGTTTAAGAAATGTTAAAGATTTTAAGGCAAGCATTTATGCACTCCAATTATTCTTAATGAAAGCTATCTTCTCAGCATCAAACTGAGTCTCGATAAATTCTTCCATCGTATAGTTATAGAACTTAGCCATGTTAATTAAGTTCTTAAGGTCAGCCTTCTGTGCGTTCGTCAAATGACCCGACACGCGACCGAGGGCTGACCTTCCGATTAAGTTTTGCATTGTCATAATCTTGTCCCCCTTTCGGATGTATTGCCATTTTTGTTAATATGATTCTATTAACCGTCCATAGGGCGAACAATGATTAATGTCCGTAAGACCTGTCGCTTAACCGACACATTGCAAGCGTACTGTTGATTTACAGCATCACCGATTAAGGAGGACCCCGCATGAAGATCTACGATATCGCACAGGAAGTGTTCGAATGTAATGTATTCCCCGGAGACCCGTCCCCCGAGAGGATCGTTCAGATGAAGATCAAGGACGGCGATGTTTGTAATCTTACGTCATTCAAGATGTGCGCACATAACGGCACTCACGTGGATGCGCCGTTCCACTTCATAGATAACGGCAAGACAATCGATCAGGTTGATCTTCGAAGATTCATAGGCAAGGCTTATGTCGCCTGCCACGAAGGTAACATCACAGCCGATGACATCACATCAATAATCAATAAAGCCCGCGAGACTGATCCCGATTCAGCGGAACATATCCTCATCAAGGGCAAGGCAACTCTTACCGAAGAAGCGGCGCAGGTTCTTGCTGACGAGAAGATACTTCTTTACGGCAACGAGTCGCAGACAGTAGGTCCTGAGGATGCACCCATGAAGTGCCACCTCATTACGCTCGGTGCCGAGATAGTTTTGCTTGAAGGCATTCGCCTTACGGAAGTACCCGAGGGCGTTTATCTTCTTAATGCAGCTCCCATTAATCTCGGCGGCGCAGACGGTGCCCCGTGCAGAGCGGTGCTTATAGATCTTAATAACTAAGCTTTTCGCGGTGTTACAGTAAAGGCGCGATGATGCGCAGGATGTTGTCGAGGAACTTACTGAAAATATTCTTCTTCTCGATCCCGATTGTTCTGCATTCCTTAAGCGAGTTTAAGTAGTCCTGCTTAAGGTCCGCGATGATGTCTGACTTGTAGAAAACGGAGTTGCACTCGAAGTGCAGGAACAGACTTCTGTAGTCGAGGTTTACCGTGCCGATGCCGGCCACTTTATCGTCGCAGATAAACGCCTTCGCATGCACGAATCCGGGCGTGTACTCGTATACTTTTACTCCCGCCTCAAGAAGGTCCTTGTAGTAGCTTCGTGAGAGCCTGAAGACCATCTTCTTGTCGGGGATGCCCGGCATTATTATCCTTACGTCAACGCCTCTTCTTGCAGCTCTTATGAACGCATCGAAAAGCGCGTCTCCCAACATAAGGTACGGCGTGTAGAACCACACGTAATCGGTAGCAAGGGAAAGCATCTCGGTAAAGAGAGTGTTGCTCGTGTGCTCGCTTCGCATCGGTGAATCATAGTAAGGAAGGATGTAACCGTTATCGGCTTCCTTCTTCTCCGGAAGCGGAACAAGATTAACGTCGATCTTATCCTTCGAATAAGCGTTCCAGAACTCGGCGAACATGTAGATGTAGCTGATAACACCCTCGCCCGTGATCCTGAAACCGATGTCCTTCCAACGGCCGAATACTTCCTTCGCATTGATGTACTCGTCAGCGATGTTAACGCCGCCGCTGTAAGCGACCTCGCCGTCGATGACCATTATCTTTCGATGGTCTCTGTTATTAAGCTGAGTCTTGATGAAGATGAACGGGTTGAACGGGATTACCTTAATGCCCTTCTTCGCAAGGCCGACCACGTCCTTCATGGAGTAAGTGCCGATGCTTCCGAGGTCGTCGTACATGACGCGGACTTCGACGCCCTTAGCAGCCTTCTCCGCAAGGATTGCCGTGATGGTATCCCAGAACAAACCGTTCTCGATGATGAAGTACTCGATGTAGATATACTTCTCGGCTTTCTTAAGATCCTCCACCATGTCGTGGAACATATTCTCGCCGAAAGGATAGTACCTTGTAGTATCCGCCTTAAGTATGGGAAAACCTGTAGACTCGGTGATGCGGTGCAGGCTCTGGCCGATACGCATGTCGTCGGCCTTTACTGCATCCGCGTTATCACCTGCAATCTTAATTATTGAAGCGGGATCCACATGTGTGTTCGCGAAGTTCTTCTTGAGCTTGGTTCCGGTTCTCTTGTTGCCGAGGAACAGGTACAGTATCGCACCTAAGATCGGCATCGCGACGATTACGATCGCCCACAAGATCTTGTAAGCGCTCTCATCTCTTTTGGATACAAGATTAGTTACAAAGATTATCGCAAGTATCGCGAAGACAACGGCTATGATATTCGCAAGATAACCGTTAAGAACCTTATTAAGTCCTATTATCGCGAAGTAATACCATGTGAACTGAAGAATAACCGCAGGTACCACTGCGATTACTCTGGCTATGACCTTCTTCATACTAACCTCCCCGCAGTTAGTAGGATCGATAGGTTTACTTAACTATTGATCCGCGAAGAGTAAAGTTTCCCGGAACGTTCTGATAGACGCTGTCGATCCTGAACACAACCTCGTCACCCTGTGCTACGCCGGAACCGCTTGCCGTATTGGGGCAAACCTGTACCTGGAATCCGCCTGCTACGTTAACGTCGGTAGAGATCATTCCTGTTCCGTCAGGCAGGGGTGTGAAGTTCATTGTTGCTGTAACAGCTACAGTCTTGCCGATGATGTCATCGCCGTTACGTGATGCCTGAATAGCAGCTGCGGGGCTCTCATAGTCCGCCTTGCTGCCGCATCCCGTGAATGCAAATGCCATGGCAACTGCCAATACAACTGTGAGCATTACTGATAATACTTTTCTCATTTTCTATATCTCCCTTTTATCAATATAATTTGATTCTTCGATTATAGCACGTTTGGGGATTATGGGAACGTTTATTTAACGCTTCCGAGCCTGTGCTTAAAATCATCGTATCCGAAGTTAGTAATCTTATCTATAGAGCCGTCTTCCTTAAGCCTATAGATATCGGGAAGGGGCATGCCGTTAAACGTGTTGTTCTTGCACGTGGTGTAGATCGCCATGTCCTCGAACACCAGAAGGTCGCCTTCCTTAAGTTTGTTATCAAAACTATAGTCACCTACAACGTCACCTGAGAGGCATGTAGGGCCTCCGAGCCTGTAACGGTATGGTTTTGTATCTTCGCTGTCCGCGCCCCTGAGAGGCGGTGTGTACGGCATCTCGATGACATCCGGCATGTGGCACGCTGCACTTGCATCAAGGATCGCGATGTTAACATCCTGATTCTCCACTACATCGAGCACATGCGTAAGAAGATATCCTGCATTAAGCGCCACCGCTTCGCCGGGCTCAAGGTAAACCTGCACGCCCCACTTCGCCTTCGCATCAATAAGGATCTTCTCAAGCTTAGCCACGTCATAATCAGGCTTCGTGATGTGATGACCGCCGCCCATGTTAAGCCACTTCATCTTGGGGAGCACGTCGCCGAACTTCTCCTCGACTGCCTTTATCGTCACTTCAAGCGCATCCGAATTCTGCTCACAAAGCGTATGGAAGTGAAGACCGTCCAGCACCTCGAAAAGCTCCGGCGTCATCTCCTTATCCCACACGCTTCTCGTTACGCCCAAGCGGCTTCCTCTTGCACACGGATCGTAGATCTCGTGACCTTCCTGAGTGGAGCACTCGGGGTTGATCCTAAGGCCCACGCTCTTGCCTTCTTTCTTTGCCTTGGCACCGAACTTGGCAAGCTGATGGATCGAGTTAAATACGATGTGATCTGCGTAGTTAAGAAGCTCATCGAATTCATCGTCGCGGTACGCTCCGCAGAAGACGTGCACCTCACCTTCGGGCATCTCTTCCTTGCCAAGTCTCGCTTCGTAAAGCCCGCTTGCTTCAGTACCTGCAAGGTAGCCTGAAAGAAGCGGATAGAAGTCGTAATTAGAGAAAGCTTTCTGCGCGAGCAGAATCTTGCAGCCCGTGCGGGACATAACTGAAGTTAAGGCTTCAGAGTTCTTACGAAGCTGCTTTTCGTCTATGACGTAACAAGGTGTTTTTAAACCGTCGAAGATGCCGTCCATGTTCATCATTCCACCAATGTAGGATTGAAGTTCTCTCTTCTCGGGAGACCGTGCTTGTCGAGTGCGTCGAGGAACGGATCCGGATCGAATTCTTCAACCGTGTGAACGCCCTTATCTGTCCACTTGCCTGTAAGAAGCATGAGTGCGCCGCACATTGCAGGTACGCCTGTTGTGTAGCTTATAGCCTGGCTCTCAACTTCCTTGTAGCACTCCTGGTGATCGCATACGTTGTAGATGTAGTATGTCTTGTCCTTGCCGTCCTTCTTACCCGTGAAGATGCAGCCGATGTTTGTCTTGCCGTGTGTGCGGGGACCGAGGCTTGCAGGGTCAGGAAGAAGCTCCTTTAAGAACTTGATGGGAACGATCTCGTGTCCTTCGAAGTTAACTGGAACCGTGGAAAGCATGCCGACATTCTCGAGACACTTCATGTGAGTAAGATAACTCTGTCCGAATGTCATGAAGAAACGGATCCTCTTAACCTCAGGGATGTTTACTGCGAGGGACTCAAGCTCCTCGTGGTGAAGAAGGTACATGTCCTTCTGTCCTACGGAGTCGAAGTCGTACTCTCTCTTGATGCTCATGGCGGGGATCTCTACCCACTTGCCGTTCTCGATGTAGCTTCCGGGAGCGGAAACCTCACGAAGGTTTACCTCAGGGTTGAAGTTAGTAGCAAAAGCATAGCCGTGGTCGCCGCCGTTGCAGTCGAGGATGTCGATCGTATCGATCTCATCGAACTCGTGCTTCTTCGCATAAGCGCAGTATGCCTGAGTTACTCCGGGGTCGAAGCCGCAGCCGAGAAGTGCCGTAAGTCCTGCCTTCTCGAACTTCTCCTTGTAAGCCCACTGCCAGCTGTAATCGAAGTATGCAGAGAAGCCCTGCTCCTTGCATCTTTTCTCATAGATTGCTCTCCACTCGGGATCGTCTGTATCCTCGGGCTCGTAGTTAGCTGTATCCATGTAGTTAACGCCGCAGATGAGGCATGCATCCATGATCGTAAGATCCTGATAAGGAAGCGCGATATTCATGACAAGATCAGGCTTGTATGAATTGATGAGTGCAACCAGTTCATCAACATTATCGGCATCAACCTGTGCCGTTGTGATTACAGTCTTTGTCTTGCCCTTAAGCGCTTCTGCGAGCGCATCACACTTGGACTTTGTTCTGCTTGCGATGCAAAGCTCAGTGAACACGTCGTCCACCTGACAGCACTTTCTGATAGCTACATTCGCTACACCGCCGCATCCGATTACTAATACTCTGCTCATGTTCATATCCCCCTTATTATGTGTTGATTGAAAGGATCAATTCTCTTAATACCTTGCATGCTACCGCTGTTGAAGCGCCGCTTGCATCAAGCATGGGTGCAAGTTCGTTCACGTCTGCTCCCACGATGTTCGTCTTGCTTACCGTAAGAATAGCATCGAGAAGCTCCGGGAAGTTTACGCCGCCTGCCTCGGGTGTACCCGTTCCGCAGAATACGGAAGGATCAAGACAGTCGAGGTCGATCGTGAAGTACACGGGTGTGTTGTTCTTGGAAAGCTCCTCGCACACTTCCTTAAGCCCGTCGAAATTAAACTTGTGCATGTCAGTGTGGGAGGCCGCGAACTTGAACTCGTCGCGCTCGCCGCTTCTTATGCAGAACTGATGGATCTTGCCGTCGCCCACAAGACCGTGGCATCTTCTTAAGACACATGCGTGGCTAAGCTTTACTCCGAGATAATCGTCTCTTAAGTCAGCGTGTGCATCGAAGTGAATGATCTGAAGATCAGGGTACTTCTTAAACACTGCCTTCACAGCACCGTAAGTTACGAGGTGCTCGCCTCCGATCATGATGGGAAGCTTGCCGTCATTTAAGATCTTCTCTGTCTGTTCTTCGATGTCGTTAAGTGCCGATTCCGATGAGCCGAAGCAAAGCTCCAAGTCACCGCAGTCGAACACTTTATAGTCTGTAAGATCCTTGTCCTGATAGGGACTGTAGGTCTCTATTCCGAAGCTTTCGTGGCGGATGGCTGCGCTTCCGAATCTTGCTCCCGGACGGAAGCTCGTAGTGGAATCAAAAGGCGCACCCCAGAGTACGATCTTAGATTCATCGTACTCGCTGTCGCAGCCGATAAACGTCTCTACATTCTTGTTCACGATTCAACCTCCATAAGCATCTTTTCGAGGTATGCGGGAAGATAGAAAGAACCCACATGAAGTTTTGTTGTGTAGTACTTGGTGCTTAAGTGAAGCTTCTTCCACCTCTCCTCGTCGAAGTCCTCGATGGGGTGGTACTTCTTGCTCGCGAAACCGAAAAGCCAGTAACCCGCGGCGTAGGTCGGAATGTGTGCCTGATATACGCGGCTTATGGGGAACGTGTTTACAATTCTCTTATGGCTTCTCTGCATTGCTTCTGCGTCGTGCTTGTAGAAGGGGCTTCCCTGCTGGTTTACCATGATGCCGTCGCTTCTTAAAGCGTTGTAGCAGATGCCGTAGAACTCTCTTGTGAAGTAACCCTCGGAAGGGCCGAACGGATCGTTGGAATCGACGATGATGAGGTCGTATTCGTCTGTGCTTCTTCTTATGAAACGAAGTGCATTATCGTAGTAGATATGCACTCTTGAGTCATCGAGCTTGCAGGCATTCTCGGGAAGATATGTGCGGCATGCTTCGATAACCTTGTCGTCCATCTCAACGAGATCGATTCTCTTAACGCTCTCATATCTTGTGAGCTCCTTAACGACACCTCCGTCTCCCGCGCCGATAACGAGAACATCCTGCACGTTCGGATGAACGGACATCGGGATGTGCGTGATCATCTCGTCGTAGATAAACTCGTCGCGCTCCGTGAGCATTACGTTGCCGTCAAGCGCCAGCACCTTACCGAACTCGGGTGTGTCGAAGATGTCGATCTGCTGATAATCGCTCTTGCCCGAATAAAGGTGTCTCGTAACACGAATGCTGTGTCTTACGTCAGGTGCGTGGTATTCGCTGAACCAAAGATTCATCCGTCTCCTCCTTATACCAGAATGTTGATGTTGTTGATGTCCGGATCCTCGGGACCTGTCATGGAACAGCCCTTGGCCTTCGCATAGCTTATGTAATCGAGGATGTCTGCCGTGATCCTCTCACCCGGAGCAAGGATCGGGATTCCCGGCGGGTAGCACATAACGAACTCGCTGCAGACCTCTCCCGCGCTGTCCTTAAGAGGAACGCTCTTTTTCTTGGAATAGAAAGCCTTCTGGGGACTGCATACGACCTCGGGGTCGATGTACTCCTGGCTCATGAGACCGTCGGGATCTTTCTTGTATCTTCTGCGGATCTCGGCGAGCGCACTTACGAGTCGCTCGAGCTCCTGCATTCTGTCGCCGATGGAAAGATATGCGAGGATGTTTCCGATGTCACCGAACTCGATCTGGATGTCGTACTCATCTCTTAAGATGTCGTAAACCTCGATTCCCGCGAGACCAATGTCTCTTGTGTGGACACTGAGCTTCGTGGGGTCAAAATCGAAGATGGAATCGCCGTTGATCATCTCGCGTCCGTAAGCATAGTAGCCTCCGATCGCGTTGACCTCTTCCCTTGCATACTCCGCCATCTCGATTACCTTGCGGAATACTTCCTTGCCTCTTAAAGCGAGGTTTCTTCTGCTTATGTCGAGGCTCGACATGAGAAGATAGCTTCCCGATGTCGTCTGAGTAAGATTGATGATCTGTCTTACGTGTCCTTCGCTTACATTCTCACCGATGAGAAGAAGGCTCGACTGTGTTAAACTTCCGCCGCTCTTGTGCATCGATACTGCAGCCATGTCGGCACCTGCACGCATTGCAGAAACAGGCATGTTCTCGCCGAAGTAGAAGTGTGTTCCGTGAGCCTCATCTGCAAGGCACAGCATGCCCGCATCGTGCGCCATCTTTACGATAGCTTTGATGTCGCTGCAGATACCGTAGTAAGTCGGGTTATTAACGAGAACTGCAACTGCATCAGGATTCTCCTCGATCGCCTTCTTAACCTGGTCGCGGTTCATGCCGAGTGAGATTCCGAGTCTTCGGTCAACATCAGGATTAACGTAAACCGGGATCGCACCGCACAGTACCAGGGAGTTGATTACGCTTCTATGCACGTTACGAGGGAGGATGATCTTATCGCCCTGTTTGCAGCAGGAAAGAACCATGCTCTGAACCGAGCTTGTCGTGCCGCCTACCATGAGGAACGCGTGCTTTGCGCCGAATGCATCTGCAGCAAGAAGCTCCGCCTCGTGTATTACCGACACGGGATGGCAGAGGTTATCGAGAGGCTTCATGCTGTTTACGTCAACGCCTACGCACTTCTCGCCGAGAAAAGCAGTAAGCTCGGGGTTGCCCTTGCCGTGCTTATGTCCCGGCACGTCGAAAGGCACGACTCGCATCTCTCGGAACTTCTCGAGTGCCTCGTAGATCGGAGCTCTTGTCTGATCCAAATCTGTTCTTTCCATAGTTCACCTCAAAACAAAAACGCAAGCTGTGTAATCTCACAACTTGCGTATGGTTCATGAATATTCTGTCGGCCATCATACAGGAATCAATGCCCCCGTACGATGAATAATCCGGTATCCAGAGTCTATATAGCAATACTACTTTTACTACTCTTATTGACCATTTCACAAGTCT
>CAMJGB010000056.1 GCA_946405115.1 uncultured Clostridia bacterium
TACTGTGAACCATAACAGATGAACCGAGACCTGCCTCATTAGAGAAGACACCTCTCTTACAGCCCTGAGTAATGATTGTCTTAAACGCGATACCTGTTGCACCGCCCCAGACAGCCGGAGCACTGAAAGCACCGCTGAAGATTGCCTTAAATGCGGGAATAACGTGAGTAATATTAACGCAGATGATAATAAGTGAACCTGCAAGGAAAGCAACTACCATGAAAGGAACGATCTTCTCTGCTACGTTAGCGATTCTCTGAAGTCCGCCGATAACAACGAAGCCGACGAGCACCATGAGAACGATACCTACGATAAGCATGTAAAGCGTGATGTCCTTATCGCCTGATGTGTAAAGAACATGTGAGGACAGCGCCTTGATATCGAAGGAAGACGTAAAGTTGATTACGATCTTATTTACCTGACCCATATTACCGATACCAAAGGAAGCAAGTGTTGCGCAGACTGCAAAGATAACTGCGAGGACCTTACCTACGCCCTTCATATGAGGATAGCCTCCGAGACCGTCCTGGAGATAATACATAGCTCCGCCGGACCACTCGTCAGCATGATTCTTACGTCTGAAATAAATACCGAGTGTATTCTCTGAATAGTTTGTCATCATACCGAAGATAGCGGCAAACCACATCCAGAATACGGCACCGGGACCGCCTGTGATGATAGCGGCAGAAACACCTGCGATATTACCGACACCTACCGTAGCAGCCAGAGCAGTACAAAGAGCCTGGAACTGAGAGATAGTAGCCTTATCCGCCGTGTGTGAGATTACATTCTTATCGAGGAGTGAACCGATCGTCTTCTTCCACCAATGTCTGAAGTGGGAGAACTGGTAACCTCCTGTAAGTAAAGTCATCAGGATGCCGGTTGCAATAAGAAGCCACACACCCGTCTTTGTCCACACGAATGAATTAACGGCGTCGTTAATCCTCGCCAACGTTTCTAACATAACTACCTCCAAATATCTTCAAAGCAAATCAGGAATTTGCTTTTAATAACTTCTTACGCTCATACATGAGCTTATCGGCAACCTTCTCAGCTTCCTCAAGAGTATCCTTTCCGGGAACATATACAGACTTGCCGTGTGCGATCTGCAAAGGCACAGGAAGTTCATTGTTCTCGTTATACTCTTTAACAAGCTTATCGAAAACCAGAAGACCTGCCTCAAAATCCTTCTCAGGATCCTTACCGCTTAAGATAGCGAAGAACTCGTCACCGCCGATACGGAAGCACTTTCCGTACTTACTGAAACTTTCAGATATGATATCAGCAGCGGTGATTATATATCGGTCGCCTTCCGAATGTCCATAGTTATCATTTACAGTCTTTAAGAAGTTTATATCCAGTTGGACAAGAACGTACTTGCCTGACTCCTTCTCTTTGATCCGGTTCTCTTCCTGAGTAAAAGCCAGACGGTTAAGAAGACCTGTAAGTCCGTCATTGAATGCCAGCTTCTCCATTACTTCGGTCTGAGCACTCTTCCTGATGATATTAAGGAACAGGTTCAGCTCGTAGATGGTGAACAGGATTATGAAATACAAAAGTCCAAACCTTGTAAAGAGAGAAGCATCCGAAGCCATTAACAGATAATATCTGACAACATCGATGATTCCTGCGGCTATAAGAACTGAGAATCCAGCTACGATAACCTTCATGTTTTTACCTAACTTCCCGGATTTCTTATATGCACCTATCGTTAAATGAATAATAAACAGTACACCGATACCGAGAATAATATGAGTGATGAACAGTATATCACTGTAGTCCCTTCCGAATGCAAGCACCCATACTACATTCAGGACCAGGTTAAGACCGCAAAGTCCGATCTGTATCTTAGGCAGTTTGGATTCCAGCTGCTTGGATACCGAAGCTATGAGGATTATTACCGGCACCGGAAGAAATATAAGACACATGTAGTCCATTACCCTTACCATCGCCGAATTCTCACTTATGATTTGAGGTATCCTCGATCCGGAACTGGTCCACAATGCAAGCACTATGGCCGTTGTTCCGAGCGAAATGGTCTCGATGACACTGTTGGGATCAGAAGTAAAAAGGAATCCGACAACGATCAGGACTACACCCAGGACCATGATAACAAAGCATTGCTGGTAATTAGCAAAATTCTCGGCAACAGTTACCTTGACGAATTCTGCCCCCTCCTGAATCTTCATTGAGTAGAAGGATGAAGTCAAAGCTTCATGCAGAGTCGTATAGGTTATTCTGATCTCTGAATTCTCTTCAAGTGCCGGCAGATCTACCGTATGAATGCATTCGCCATAATAATCACCGTATATCCTGATAAGATCCGGATGGAAATCATAGACCGCAGTATCATTGATATAAACGGTGAAGAACAGGCTTCTGCTCTCGAAGCACAAATCTGCCCCGCTCACCTGCTCAGGTGAGACAGTCTTCGTTATCGTCCCCTCTTCAGGCGCATATCTCAGATTGGAGAAGTCAACAGGGGTGCCATCTTCATAGGTCCATCCGTCTGAAAATTGCTCGTCCTTAGAATTCAGGTTCCCCCCGTCAAGTTTGTAAAGGAAGAGGAAAACTATGAATATTAGAAGAATGACGCAGATTGCAAGATTCAGATCTATCAGAAACCTATTTCTCATCACGACACCCCTAAATGATTACTCTCCTATCTCAGCGTGATAGTCCTGAAGGGCCTTAACGCCGATGTGATTATTGTTCTTGACTGCCTTAATTCCGTCAGCGGAAGCCTTGGCAGCTGCCATCGTTGTGATATAAGGAACCTTATGTCTGATGGATTCCTTACGGATGTAGGAATCGTCATAGACTGAAGTCTTTCCTGCCGGAGTGTTGATGATGAGATCAAGTTCTCCGTTAGTGATCATGTCGGAGATGTTAGGTCTTCCCTCATAGATCTTCTTGACCTTGGTAACAGGGATACCGTCAGCATTGATCATGTCGTATGTTCCGCCGGTAGCGAAGATCTTGAAGCCGAGATCACTAAATCCTCTTGCAACCTCAAGGAGATCTCCCTTATCTCTGTCACATACAGAAAGAAGTACGTTGCCTTCAACAGGAAGAACTGTCTGAGTTGCTTCCTGAGCCTTGTAATAAGCCTCACCGACATTATCGGAAAGTCCTAATACCTCACCTGTAGATCTCATCTCAGGTCCGAGGACCGGGTCAACCTCCTGGAACATATTGAACGGGAATACAGCTTCCTTAACACCGCAGTGAGAGATCTTCTTATTCTTGAGATCCTTAACGGGTGAAGGTCTTCCTGTGATGGAGCTTGTCATGATGTCGGTAGCAATCTTAACCATGTTTACGGAAGTAACCTTGGATACGAGCGGTACTGTTCTTGATGCACGGGGATTAGCCTCGAGAACATATACAACGCCGTCTTCTATAGCGTACTGCATGTTCATGAGACCTACTACATTCATCTCAACAGCGATCTTCTTTGTATAGTCTCTGATAGTAGCAACCTGCTCCTCAGTAAGGTTCTGGGAAGGAAGCATACAAGCGGAGTCACCGGAGTGAACACCTGCAAGCTCGATGTGCTCCATGACAGCAGGAACGAAGCAGTTCTCGCCGTCGGAGATTGCATCAGCCTCGCACTCAGTAGCATGGTGCAGGAATCTGTCGATGAGGATCGGTCTGTCAGGTGTAACACCCTCTGCAGCAGCCATGTAGATTCTCATCATGTCGTCATCGTGAACGACTTCCATTCCACGTCCACCCAATACGTAAGAAGGTCTAACCATTACGGGGTAACCGATCTTATTGGCAATCTCGACAGCCTCTTCGACTGTAGAAGCCATGCCAGCCTCAGGCATAGGAATCTGAAGCTTATCCATCATTGCACGGAACAGGTCTCTGTCCTCAGCAAGATCGATAGTCTCAGGTGATGTACCGAGGATGTTCACTCCGTACTTCTTAAGGTCTGCAGCAAGATTCAAAGGTGTCTGGCCTCCGAAAGATGCGATAACACCGAGAGGCTTCTCCTTCTCGTAAATTGCAAGTACATCCTCAAGTGTCAAAGGCTCGAAGTAGAGCTTATCGGATGTGTCATAGTCTGTAGATACTGTCTCAGGGTTGCAGTTAACGATGATGGACTCAAAGCCTAACTTCTTCAAAGCAAGTGCAGCATGTACGCAGCAGTAGTCGAACTCGATACCCTGACCGATTCTGTTAGGGCCGCCGCCCAAGATCATTACCTTCTTGCTGTCAGAAGAAGGAGACTTATCTTCAGGGATGTTGTAGGAAGAATAGTAGTAAGCAGCATCCTGTGTTCCGCTTACGTGTACGCCTTCCCATGCTTCCTTGATTCCGTACTGATAACGTGCATTTCGAATGTCTTCCTCGGGCACTTCGAGAATCTTGCTCAAGTACTTATCAGCGAAGCCGTCGCACTTAGCCTTGCGCAGAACCTCCTCGGAAGGAACACTGCCCTTCATGGCGATGAGCTCATTCTCTTCATCAACGAGTTCCTTCATCTGCTCGAGGAACCAGTGCTTGATCTTTGTAAGCTCGAAGATCTCATCGATAGTAGCGCCCTTACGGAGTGCCTCGTAGATAACGAACTGTCTCTCGGATGTGGGATATACGAGCTGAGCAAGGAGCTCTTCCTTAGTAAGCTCGTTAAAGTCCTTGGCAAAGCCCAAGCCGTATCTGTCCTTCTCGAGAGATCTGATAGCCTTCTGGAAAGCTTCCTTGTATGTCTTACCGATGCTCATGACCTCACCTACGGCACGCATCTGTGTACCGAGCTTGTCTGAAGCACCCTTGAACTTCTCGAAAGCCCATCTTGCGAACTTGATTACAACGTAGTCGCCGTCAGGTACGTACTTATCAAGAGTGCCGTACTTACCGCAGGGGATCTCATCGAGTGAGAGGCCGCATGCAAGAAGTGCGGATACGAAAGCGATAGGGAAACCTGTAGCCTTGGAAGCCAAAGCTGAAGATCTTGATGTTCTGGGGTTGATCTCGATAACTACCGTTCTGTCTGTAACGGGGTCATGTGCGAACTGGCAGTTACATCCGCCGATAACCTGAATAGCCTCGACGATCTTATAGGACTGCTCCTGAAGCTTCTTCTGAACATCCTCAGAGATTGTAAGCATAGGAGCTGAACAGAATGAGTCACCTGTGTGAACGCCGATAGGATCGATGTTCTCGATGAAGCAGACTGTGATCTTGTTATTCTTAGCGTCTCTTACTACCTCGAGCTCGAGCTCTTCCCATCCTGCGATGGACTCTTCTACGAGAACCTGGTGAATGAGTGAAGCCTGAAGACCTCTCTCACAAACGACCTTGAGTTCCTCTACGTTATATACGAGACCGCCGCCTGCGCCGCCCATGGTGTAAGCAGGTCTCAATACTACAGGGTAATGAAGCTCCTCAGCGATCTTCAAAGCTTCCTCAACGGAATAAGCTTCGTGTGATCTCGGCATCTCGATTCCAAGAGAATCCATTGTGTTCTTGAACTCGATACGGTCCTCACCACGCTCGATGGCATCTACCTGAACACCGATTACCTGTACACCGTACTTATCAAGTACGCCGGCCTTGGAAAGCTCGGAACAAAGGTTAAGTCCGGACTGTCCTCCGAGGTTAGGAAGAAGCGCATCCGGCTTCTCCTTCGCGATGATCTGCTCAATCCTGTTAACGTTAAGAGGCTCGATGTAAGTTCTGTCAGCTACATCCGGATCAGTCATGATCGTAGCAGGATTACTGTTGACAAGAACGATCTCGTAACCGAGCTTCTTAAGGGCCTTACAAGCCTGAGTTCCGGAATAGTCGAACTCACATGCCTGACCGATGATGATCGGGCCGGAACCAATAATCAGGATCTTGTTGATGTCTTCTCTTTTGGGCATTTGCGTTTCCCCCGTATGTTTAATTTATTTAACTAACTTGATTAACCGAGCAGGATGCTTCTTACCTTCTCCTGCATCTGCTCCTTATCGATTACGTCCTTGTGAAGAACGGGCTTGCTTGAAAGGTCCTTGATAGCCGCAGGGATCTCAAGTCCGGACTCATCGGATAGAGCCTTGATGATCTCATCGTTAGACTTACCTTCGCTGAAGCCTTCGCCTCTTATGGCATCCATAACCGCGGGTGAGAACTTGAACGGAGATGCTGTTGAAGCAAATACTGTCTTTGTCTCATCGCCTGATCTTGAGTGATAACGGTTGTAGATGTTAAAGCCTACGGCAGTATGTGTATCAACAACATTGTCTGTTCTGTCGTAAACATCAAGGATTGTCTTTGTTACGCCTGTATCGTCAGCAAAGCCGCCTACGAAGAGCATCTGCATCTTCTTCAATGTCTTCTCGTCAACCTTGTAGACGCCCTCAGTATTGAGTTCTCTCATCCACTCGCTTACCTGCTTAAAGTCACCGTCTGTGATCTCGAAGAGAAGTCTCTCGAGGTTGGAAGAGATGAGAATATCCATGGAAGGAGATGTTGTCTTAAAGAACTCTCTGTTTCTGTCGTACTTTCCTGAAGAGAAGAAGTCGCACAGAACCTTGTTCTTGTTGGATGCACAGATAAGCTTTCTTACCGGGATGCCCATCTGCTTAGCAAACCATGCAGCAAGGATATTACCGAAGTTACCTGTAGGAACTACGATGTTGATAGCCTCGCCCTTAGCGATCTTCTCTGTTCTCAGAAGCTCAACATAAGCGTAAACATAGTAAGCAATCTGAGGAGCAAGACGGCCCCAGTTGATGGAGTTAGCAGAAGAAAGCTTGATTCCGCCTGCGTTAAGCTCATCGTTAAATGCGCTGTCGGAGAAAATCTTCTTAACACCTGTCTGAGCATCGTCGAAGCATCCGTTAACAGCAACTACGTGAGTGTTGTCACCTGTTGTTGTGATCATCTGAAGTTTCTGAGCCTCGGATACACCGCCTGTAGGATAGAATACGATGATCTCTGTTCCGGGAAGATCCTTAAAGCCCTCAAGAGCTGCTTTACCCGTATCACCTGATGTAGCTGTGAGGATGCAGATCTTCTTGGACTCACCTGTCTTCTTCATGGAAGCTGTCATGAGGTGAGGCAAAAGCTGCAAAGCTACATCCTTAAATGCACACGTAGGTCCGTGCCACAACTCGAGGATGTACTCTCTCTCGTTATAGGAATTAAGCTGTACGAGAGGGATAGGGTTCTCTCCCCACTTCTCCTCGCTGTAAGCTTCTCTTGTGTAACCCAAAAGCTCTGACTCGGAGAAATCATCGAGGTACTTCGAGAGTACGCGAGCTGAGATCTCGCAGAACTGCATGGTCTTCATCTGCTCGATATCATCGTCTGTAAGAAGAGGGATCGACTCCGGAACAAAAAGTCCGCCGTCGGGTGCGATGCCCTTAATGATTGCTTCCTGAGCTGTAAACTTACCTTCGTAACCTCTCGTGCTTATGTATTTCATTCATTTACCTCACTTTCAACCGTCTGTGTCTGCTCTGCTTCCGCTTCTGTTGCCTCTGTCGCCGCTGTTGTCTCCTGAACCGCTGCTTCCTCAGTAGCTTCTGTAGATGCCACTGTAGTCTCAGGTGTTCCGGTCTCTGCGGCTGCCGTGGTCTCGGTCGCAGTGCCTCCGCCGTAATTTGCCGCATAGGCTTCGATTATCGCCGCTACCTCCGGATCATCCTTCCTGTCATCTAACTGAGCAATGAGGAAATCCAGTCTTTCTGTTGTATCCTCGCTGTTCTTCACCTTAGCCCAGGTCGGGATTATCACGAAGAATATGAGCGCACATAAAGCTCCTGCGATCAATACTCCGGTTATTATCTTTACTGCAAGACGCATATTATCTGCCGGAGTTCTTACACTCTCGACATTAACGTCATCACTCATCTCATCGCCGCCGGAGCTGCTTCGCATCATTACGTCGCGTCTCTCCTTCTCAGTAGCCATCTTAAAGTCGCTCTTGCCGGAAGAAGCACGCATCAGGATGGGTGCCTGCATACCGGTTCTGGCGGTGGTCTTGGAATCACCGTCTGCGACCATGGATGAGATGTTCTTCTTGTGTCTCTTTACTTCAGGAATGGAAGCGGGCTCATTCTCGTCCGCTCTTATCATCTTCATTGCTTCCTGGGCAACAGTTAAGTGCTGTTCTGAAGCAAGTGAATTGTTAACCGCGTATTCAATGGCATCAGATGCTCTCTTAAAGCTCTTCTCTCTTGCAAGACAAAGGCCGTATACAAGAGCTGTATCACCCCATGTGGGATACTTCGTAATCAAAGGCTTAAGGATTATCTGTGCGACATCTGTGCCGTCCTTCTGTGCATTTATAAGTGCGCGATTGAACTGCTTAACAGCATAGGCTTTATCTTCAGCACTCATATCGTAGAGGATCATATCTTTCTCCTCTACAGGTCGGAGCATCAGCGCCAGTTGTCTGTAATCGTGCATAACTTACCTCTCACCTCGCCTAACAAGTACAAGGACCCGGTCACCAGCAAAGGAACCCCGTCCTCCCTTGTCTTACGACAGGCTTCGGATACACCTTCCAAGGCGCTGTCACAAGAAACAGGCATAATCGAGTTATTATACACTAAATTGATCATTTTAGAAAGGGCGGCAGGGTCCATTGAACGGGCATTATTCACCTTTACCGTGTACACTTCCACGGGGTCAAGACCGCCTTCCTTATACGTCTCTATCATGCCCTGAACGTTCTTATCAGCCATAACGCCCATAACAAGGCGGAACCTGAGGTCAGCGAAGCGTCCGTTACACATCTCCTTAAGGGTCGCCATAAGGCTCTCGGCACACTGAACATTGTGTCCTCCGTCAAGGATCACGGGAGGGTTCACCGACAAAAGCTCAGCTCTGCCCTTCCATCTTGCCTTAGAGATGCCCTCAGTAAGCACGTCTTCCTCAAGACCGAATACATCCTTCAGCACTGTTATGGCAAGAGTTGCATTAAGCACCTGGTGGCGACCGAGAAGGTGCGTCTCATAAAGCTCTGAGTACGCCTCGAAAAGCATCGTGCCGTCGTCGGTAAACTTGACCGTCACGTCCTGGTCTCTGGCATCAACAAACTTAAGGCTCGACACACCCTTCAAGGAGGCCTGCTCCTCTACGGTACGTCTGATATCTCCCTTAAGTGAATCTGCGATAAGCATGGAGTCGGGGTCTGAAACAAAAGCAGGACAGCCTTCCTTGAAGATACCCGCCTTCTCCGAAGTAATCTCGGAGATCGTATCACCTAATCTGTCCTGGTGATCAAAACCTATGGAAGTAATTACTGTTGCCAAAGGCTTCTCGAATACATTAGTAGAATCGAGTCTTCCTCCAAGTCCCGTCTCAAGGACAACAACATCAACCTTATTCTCGTTAAACCAAAGATAGCCCAGAGCCGTCATGAGCTCGAACTCCGTAGGATGTTCGAATCCGTTTGCTGTCATCTCATCAGATGCAGCCTTAACCATTTCAGAAAGACGGTCTATATCCTCCTGGCTTATCTCGCCCTCGGAATCGTCCTCAACAAGTCTGTCGAGACCTTCCTTTCCGTCGATTATCCTTAATCTTTCAGAGAAGCGCTCGAGGAAAGGTGATGTGTAAACACCAACCTTATAACCTGCCGCCGCAAGACATGAACTTAAGAAAGTCACGACCGATCCCTTACCGTTGGTTCCGGCAACATGAACCACCTTAAGATCCTTCTCGGGATTACCCAACAGCCTGTCAATCTCATTCATCCTGTCGAGACCGAGATTGATTCCGAATTTCAAAGACTCAGTTATAAACTCAGGGACCTTACTGTCCGACATCTTTAACTTCCTTCTTATCTGCTTTTGATTTGTCCTTAGCCTTAAATACCAGCCACTTACTCATTATAAAGTTCAAAGTGACAAGCACCACATTATTAAACACTTTTATGACATAAAGGCAGGTACAGTTAAAAGTTACTAACGTAAACAGCACTTTGTCCTGACTGATGTGCAAATGAGACTCTGTCCAGTAGACCATGAAGGAGAATAAGCCGATCTCTATAACCACGAACGTAGACAGTCTTGCAAGAGCAAAACCCAAAAGTTCCAGAAGGTAGTTACCGTGTGATCTGAAAACGAATATCCTGTTAGTCGTATGTGCGGTAAGGATGGTCGCCACCCATGAAACAAACTGCTTTAAGACAAGCGTAAGATCAAATGCATATCCGAACAGATCTACGGTATGCGGAGTAACAAGCAACAGATCCATTAATACGAATGCCAGGAAATTCGCAAGCGCAGTAAATATACCCGCGAACGGGTACATTGCTAGCTGTCGGATATTCTCCTGTTTAGGTGTAAGTCTGTCGCTTCCGAAGAAAACTTCTTTGATTGTCATGTCACACTCTCTTCGGACGCGGGTTGGTCCTGTTGGCGATT
>CAMJGB010000057.1 GCA_946405115.1 uncultured Clostridia bacterium
GTTCTTGAAGCTCTCGGGTTAACCTCGATGACGTAGATTCTCTCATCCTTAACGATGTACTGGATATTTACGATACCTGTGGAGTTCAATCCCTCGCACAAAGCCTTAGTCGTGTCGACAAGCTTCTTAGCCATATTGTCGTAGATGTGCTTTGCAGGATAGATGGCGATAGAGTCACCGGAGTGGATACCTGTACGCTCTACGTGCTCCATGATACCCGGGATGAGAACATCCTTACCGTCGTAGATGGCGTCTACCTCGATCTCACGGCCCTGGATGTACTTATCGATAAGTACAGGGTTCTCGATGCCCTGAGCGAGGATGATCTTCATGTACTCCTTAACGTCCTGATCGTCGAATGCGATGATCATGTTCTGACCGCCCAATACGTAGGAAGGTCTAAGAAGTACCGGATAGCCGATCTTGGAAGTAGCCTCGAGTGCCTCTTCCTCAGTAAGAACGGAGAAGCCCTTAGGTCTTGCGATGCCGAGCTTTTCGAGAAGCTCGTCGAACCTCTCTCTGTCCTCAGCCATGTCGATGGAATCAGCGGATGTACCGATGATGTTGATGTTGTTCTTGGCAAGCGTCTTTGTAAGCTTGATCGCGGTCTGACCTCCGAACGCTACAACAACACCGTAAGGATTCTCCTGACGGATGATGTTCATTACGTCCTCAGGATCGAGCGGCTCGAAGTAGAGTCTGTCTCCTGTATCGAAGTCAGTGGAAACCGTCTCAGGGTTGTTGTTGATGATTACAACTCTGAAGCCCAATTCCTGAAGTGCGTGTACGCAGTGAACGGCTGCGTAGTCGAACTCGATACCCTGACCGATTCTGATAGGACCGGAACCGATAACGATTACAGTCTTCTTCTCGCGCTGTTCCTCGGGCTCGAACTCGAGGTCAGCCTCGTTCTCTCCGCCTTCGCCGGGGAGATTATATGTGCCGTAGAAATAAGGTGTTGTAGCTGCGAACTCACCTGCGCAGGTATCAACCATCTTATATACAGGTACGAGCTTGTCGGCGCTGATCGCATTGCCGGAGATCTTCTCCATCGTGCGGTCTGTAAAACCGAGCTTCTTACCTATTACATAATCTTCGTTTGTAACTGTTGTGCCCTCGATCTTCTTCTCGAAGTCAACAAGGCGCTTAACCTTGTCGAGGAACCACATGTCGATCTTTGTAACCTCGTGGATCTCCTCACATGTTACGCCTCTGTACAAAGCCTCGCCGATGAAGAAGAGTCTCTCGTCAGTAGGCTTGGAGTAACCTTCCTTGAGTTCCTCGAGTGTTGCCTCTTCGAACTTAGGGATTCTAACGCGGTCAGCGGAGATCTCAGCTCCTCTTACTGCCTTCATGAGAGCGGACTCGAAGGTATCGGAGATAGCCATTACCTCACCCGTAGCCTTCATCTGAGTACCGAGGTCTCTCTTAGCGTATACGAACTTATCGAAAGGCCACTTCGGGAACTTAACTGCAACGTAGTCGAGTGCAGGCTCGAAGGAAGCATATGTGTTGCCCGTAACGGCATTCTTGATCTCATCGAGTCTGTAGCCCAAAGCGATCTTGGTAGCAACCTTCGCGATCGGGTAACCTGTCGCCTTGGAAGCCAATGCGGAAGATCTTGATACTCGGGGGTTAACCTCGATTACCGCATACTCGAACGAGTTAGGCTCGAGTGCGAACTGGCAGTTACATCCGCCCTCTACTCCCAAAGCCTCAATTATCTTCAGGGAAGCGGAACGGAGCATCTGATACTCCTTATCGGAAAGTGTTACCGCAGGAGCGATAACGATTGAGTCACCTGTATGAACGCCGACAGGGTCCATGTTCTCCATCGAGCAGACCGTAACCGTGTTACCTGCCTTGTCGCGGATAACCTCGAACTCGATCTCCTTCCAACCTGCAATACACTTCTCAACGAGGATCTGTGTGATAGGGCTTGCAGCAAGACCTGTACGTGCTGTCTCGTGAAGTTCTTCCTTCGTATATGCGATACCGCCGCCTGTTCCTCCCAATGTGAACGCAGGTCTGATGATTACAGGAAGACCGATCTGCTCAGCGAACTCCTCAGCATCCTCGATGGTAGTAACAACCTTGGAAGGGATGCAGGGCTGACCTATTGCCTCCATCGTATCCTTGAAGATCTGACGGTCCTCAGCCTTATCGATACACTCCGGGGAAGAACCCAGAAGTCTTACGTTGTGCTCATCAAGGAAGCCGCACTTGGCAAGCTCCATGCAAAGCGTGAGAGCTGTCTGTCCACCCAATCCTGAGAGGATCGAGTCAGGCTTCTCAGTCTCAATAACTCTCTTCACTGTCTGTAATGTCAAAGGCTCGAGGTAGATCTTATCTGCCATTGACTTATCGGTCATGATCGTAGCCGGGTTGGAGTTGATGAGAACGATCTCGATGCCGTCCTGTCTCAACGCACGGCAAGCCTGTGTGCCTGCGTAGTCGAACTCCGCCGCCTGACCGATTACGATCGGGCCTGAACCTATAACAAGAACTTTCCTGATACTTTTATTAAGCGGCATACTCTTACCTTCCCATCATCTTCATAAACTCATCGAAAAGAAACTCTGTATCCTTAGGACCGCCGCATGCCTCAGGGTGGAACTGCACTGAGAATGCGTTCTCCTTAAGGTACTTGAGGCCCTCGTTGGTACCGTCGTTAACGTTGACGAACAGCTCTACTGCAACATCCTTGTCTACGCTCTCTCCTACTACCTCGTAACCGTGGTTCTGGGAGCTTATGTAGATTCTCTTTGTTACTTCATTTCTTACAGGATGGTTCGCACCTCTGTGGCCGTACTTGAGCTTTCTTGTCTTAAAGTCGTGAGAAAGCGCGAGCAGCTGGTGTCCGAGGCAGATACCCATAGTAGGCAAATTGTCTTCACGAAGAGCCTTCAAAGTCTCGATCTCGAATGTGTTGTCAGCCGGGTCTCCGGGACCGTTGGACAAGAAAAGACCGTCGGGAGCTAATTCTCTTATCCTCTCGGCGGTAGTTCTCGCGGGCATCAAATGCACCTCACAGCCTCTCTTAGTAAGGCTTCTTATAATGTTGTACTTAACTCCGTAATCCATAAGTGCTACGACTGCGACCTTCTCGCCTTCTGCCTCATAGACCTTCTCTTCGGGAGTTGAAACTTCATCTACGGGATTCTTAATTACGTAATTCTTGATCGCTTCAAGATCAGCATGGGAAGGATCGTCACAGATCATTCCGTTCATGGTACCGGACTGTCTCAATACTCTGGTCAATGCTCTCGTATCGATACCCTTGATACCCGGAATGTTATTGTCCTTAAGGTACTTATCGAGCGTCTCCTCACATCTGAAGTTCGAAGGCTCGTCACATGCCGTACGGACGATGTACCCTGATACTGAAGGTCCCTCGCCCTCCTTGTCCGGTGTGATGATTCCGTAGTTTCCGATAAGAGGGAATGTCTGGACTACTGCCTGACCCTTGTAACTCGGATCGGTCAAAGTCTCAAGATATGCTGTCATTGATGTTGTAAATACGATTTCTGAAATGGACTCACCATCGGCGCCGAAAGCCACGCCCTCAAAGGTTTTTCCGTTCTCCAGAACCAGATACCGTTTGCTGCTCATAAAGCCTCCTCCACGGATTATCTTCCTAAAAAAGGGGGCATTTTCCCTATCAAAGAAAAGCCCCATTGCTTAATTATTGCAGATAATATATCACACTTGTGCGTGATGTAAAACAGTTTTTTACACTGATGTTACAACTGCGAAGAACAGAAGATCACTGTCACCCTTGTTAGCCAGTGAATGGCTCTCTCCCTTAGGGCACAAAGTAGCCTGTCCGGGCTTCACCTTATCAAGAACATTACCCTCGGCATCAACAAGTGAACCCTCTCCCTCGAGGATATAGATAACTTCCTGATCCTCTGTGTGAGTATGGAAACCGATGGAAGCGCCGGGTACGAGACGGCCTCTCATGATCTTATTGCCGTCTGTGTTAAACATCTTTACGTTATATTCCTTCTCGCCGCCCTTGAAGTTAGGCTTTGCATCTTCGTTCATTGTAAGAAAATCAATTATCATGTGATATCTCCTTTATTATTGCTTTCACTATAATACCATCACACGAGAGTTATCTCGATAGTCTTGGCAAGACCCGATCTTATGAATTCGACGTCGTCTCCCGAGATGTAACTTCCCGCATAAAGCTTGTTGTCTATGCTTATGCCGGTGACGCTGTAGGTTCCGGGGACGAAATCTTTTCGGGAAGGGAGCTTATAAGTAACCTTGGTCTTCCCGAGAAGCGTAGTGCTTATGGCAAGGTCGTCACCTATGAGGTACGCAGGGATCAGAGGTTTCGGAGCGAAGATCAGGCCCTCGCTTTCAGAGTAAGAGAAGATGGTCCTGCCGAACATCATAACCTCGTACATGTCGATGAACTCCGCAGTCGAGCCCGTAAGTCTCGCCACAAACCCCTTGCCGTGTATGTTGGGATTAGGATTTGCCGAGGAAGCTATGAAGGACGAGTTCTCCGCGGTCGACCTTCCGTAGACGACAGGATCTAAGAACGGAACCGCGCAGGTCCTGAAGTCCTCGATAAACTCCTTGTAAAGACCGTTCTTTATAAGCTCGAGAAGATACTTGTATTCCATGTGCATCCAGATAGACTCGTTCTCAAGCCAACCCGGAGTAAATGCCTTGCATCTTCCTATCTCGAATGAAGCGTTGGTCAAAGACTCGTTTACCTTGTACATATGAAGCTTCTCATCGTAAAGGCCGTCGCGCACTTCGCTATAAAGCTGATGCTTCCTCTCGTCGGAATGCTTGAGCCTTAAGTTATGTACATAAGACTCAAGGAACCTCGGAAGAACGACAGCCTTAAACTCATTTACGGTAATACCGTCGGTACCCTCCTCATAATCCGTCGCCTCGAAAGCAAAGTAGGAAGGCATCTTGCCGTTTCCTAATGCACGTGCTCTTGAGATCCCGCGCTTAACGATAAGCCTCATGTTTGAAAGCATGTCCTTAATGAATCCCGCATCGACATCCTCGCAGTCACCGGAGAATCCGTCCATGGTAACCGCCCGGTAGTCTTCCTTGATGTCATTAAGATCGTTCCAGGTCTTCATGTCCTGCCAGCCGTTAAGGCCCAACGCATTAACGGAACGGTACAGATCCGCAACTTCCGTAGAGAGCGTGACCTTGCCGCTTAAAGGCATCGACTCGATCATGAACTCCATGTACCTTACAAGTTCCATCGATTCATTTACAGACGAACCGAACAATCCCGGAAGTCCGTTTAACGCATCGTACCAGCCGGGCCTTCCGCCCTCCATCTCGACGCCCATGCCGTATGAGTCGAGCGTCATGAACTTGATTATGCAAAGAAGAAGCAGTTTCTCTCCCGCCGTCGCCATGACAGGCTCGCCCAGGGGATCCGTCATCAGCTTGCCCTTGTTTTTCTTAACCGGAAGGTCCTTGATCGGGTGATACTGGCGAAGTCCCTTGGGAGTCTTCTCGTATCTTAATCGCCTCGGGTTAACGAAGCACTTCGTATCAAAGTAAGTGCAGTCCTTCTTTCCCCACAAAAGCTCATTCTTCTTCTCGGGATATACGCGAAGGTAAGCCTCGATGAGATCGAGCGTGTAGATCCAGTGGTCCGTCCAGTAGCCTTCGCCGAACTCTGAATTAAGCTCTGGCTTTGAATCAGTAAGCGCACTTGCAACAATCTCGTCGATACTGTCAGCCATGCCGATTTCCGTAAGCTTTCTTGAAAGCAATCCCGGCGTAAAAGGATGTGTCAGTGTTTCCTTAAGCCTCGGGTCGTATGCATCCGCCTTTTCCTTCGGCATGGCAAACCTCGCCTCCGAGATCTTAAGAGGATTGAAGCCGTCGCTTTGGATAAGGCTTAAGAACATCTTGATGTTCATCTGTCCCGTGTAAGGCGTGAACATTATGTCGCATCTTCTGTTCTGACAGATATCCCTGAAGTTCGCATTGCCCTGCGTGTAGTACTCGGGCGCGATCGTGAAGTAATTGTAGTCACGCTCGATGTCGCCGTGCTTTCTCGAGTACATATAGAAAACCTTGTCGCCGAGCTTTATCGGGAAGCCTCCCCTCAAGCAGTTATCAAGGTAAGACATCTGGCAGTAAGCATCAAAGGTCGGATCTCCGGTCTTCGTCTCGATCACGGAAATTATGTCATCCGCCATGCCCGAGGCCTCATCCCACTTCCTGTAAAAATAGGAAACGGCGCCTTCATTTTCGATACGCGACACAAGCTCCTTAATCTTCTCCTTGCCCTCGCTGTTGCCGTAGGCCTCGAAGAAAGTCATGGTCTGTCCGGGAGCAAGCTCTCCTTCCTGCTCGAAAAGCGCACACGGCACATTATTGCTCGTGTTCTGCTTTCTTGACTTAAAGCTGCCGTCGGCAAAAGCAACGGGATTTAATAAAGAAAGATCGTAATCAAAGATCGCTTCGGGATCCACATAAACATCCGTAAGCCCGTTTCCATCAGAGAAGGCAAAAGCAAAGTTGCCCCTTGCTATTTCCTTTACATCGATAGAATCGGCGATGCTTGCTCTTACCTTATAAATCGGGATCTTTGTCTTAAGGTCTTCGACCTGCATCCATGCGGTGACGGTCTGTCCCAACTCTTTCTGATCTGCCATCGACACACCGTAAGGATTAAGTGCCGGCATGCCGTCCAATATCTGAAGATGAATCGGTTCGCTCTCTTTATTCGTAAATCTCGCGATCCTTACAAGAGCTCCGAGAGGCTCATTAGGCAAAGTCATGTAGAGAACCTCGGATAAGACTCCGTCCTTCTCATCTTCTATCGTGAATGTATTAAATCCGATATACATTCTCGTTCTCGCGCCGTCATCGGAGAACGGTTCGCGGACCTTGCCGTCACGCTTTATGAATGTTCTGAACCCATGTGTCCTTACAAGCTGGTAAGCAGCATGCGCAGGATAGAATTCCATTATGGAATTGTCTTTATTCTCAGTGCCGAACGAGGTAATGCCCTGCCCTCGGTTGCAGTAGAAAGACCAGATCGGAATTCCCTTACGCCCCGAAAGGCCCGGAAGAAAGCTCGCGAACACAGGCTTTCTGCCATAATCATCGATAATGAATCTTCTATATTCGTCGAGCATAGGACACCTCCTTGTTACTCTAGTTCGATGTCATTATTACCGCTTCCGTATAAAGTGCGACTCCCTGTCTTACATTCGGATGTATCCAGTCGAGGAGGTAATCTCCCTGAGGAAGTCTTGATACAACACTGTCTATGTAACCGTTCGGATCAATATAGTGATCGTTGTGCTCACTGCAGAATGCTTCAAGTGCACTCGAGTAGCTTAATCGTCTTGCCGTTACTTCTTCTATCGGGAGAGGACTTACCTGGTCTCCGTCAAATGAGATCCAAGGTGCTATGAACCATATATCCGCATCAGGATTGATCGCTCTAATTGCCGCCTCAACTTGCTCAATGTTCGAGATATAATCGTCCGCCGTTACGGCACCGAGGTTCGGATCGTCGTATCTTACGTCATTTGTTCCGATGGCAATTACATAAACCTGAGCCTCCGGGATATTTCCCGTCTCGTCTATGAGATCTTGTGTTGTCCATCCGCCGTACGAGAGATTTAGGATATCACCTTCGATGTACCCTATCATCGGCTCGTACCACGGCACACCGCCGTTCTTGGTTCCGTAAGTAATGCTGTCACCCATGAAGCAAACTGAATCTGCTCCTGTAACCTCCTCGAAGAAAGGCATCTGCTCCATCTCATCCGTTACTTCTATGGGAGCACAAGGCCTTCTCATGAATCCTTCCTCATCGAAAAGATAATCTTCCTCGATCATGTCGAGGGACAAAGGCTCTCCCAAAGCAGCTTCTGTGATGTGGCTGTGAACTTCACCAACTCTTGCAATGTCATCCACCGTGAGCTGCTGACGTAATTCTTCGTCAGTCATGATATCCCAGACGGGGATCGGCCTGTAGTTGCCGTCAGCCTGAGCTGTTGTCCACATCGGAATAACTCCGCCGCCTACGATCTCATGTGTATCGGGATCGATGTAAACTTCGATCAGGGCTGATGCATCACCGTCGTACTCTCTGTAGATATTGGCATAATTGCCGGGGCAGTAAGCCGTGAATGTCATCCTGCCGTCGATCTCTTCCATGAACGCAGGCTGAACCGAATGGGAATGATCGCCGAGAATAATGTCTGCACCCAATGATATGAAATTATATCTCCACAAAGTCTGGAACTCGTCTTCGTCATCTGCAAACTGAGTACCCATGTGAGGAAGGACAATGATGAGGTCAGGATCAAGACTTCTTGCATACTCGAAGTCTGCTTCCACCATGGAATAAGCCTCGTCATAGTAGGGGCTCGATCCTGCTACGATTATTCCTGTCAGATTCTGATACTCACCGTCGAAGAACTGGTCTTCCGTATAGTAATTGCTTCCGTATGTATAAGCGAGAACTGCGATCCTCATGCCGGAAATCTCTACAATCTTAACTGCCTGTTCTTCTCTTGATACACCCGGCATAAAAGTTCCGAGGTGCATAAGACCAGCTTCATCCAAGACCTCATTGGTTCTGTATGCTGCATCGATTCCGCTGTCGAGGATATGGTTATTTGATGTCGTAACAAGATCAAATCCCGCTTCGGCTACCGCATCAGCAAATTCATCAGGGAAGTTAAGTCTTAAGTACTTTCCGTCTCCGTAATTACTCGTTGTATATCCTAATTCTTCTCCGCCAGACGGTCCTTCGTATACGCCGATAGCAAGATCCGCAGAGCTGATCTCATCGCTTGTATATTCGAACATGGGTGAGAAATCATAAGAGTCAGTCTCAGGATTGTAAGCAAGTCTAACCTGATCTTCAAGCAGGATAAGATCACCTGCGAATACTATTCTCACAGAATTATCAAATCTTTCCTGCTCTTCTTCCGTGATCAGGCGATAGTAAGGATCAACATTTGAAGTAATTATTTCGCCTGTAAGTTCCATACCTTCATGAGTTTCGGGGAATATCATTCCTACAGCCGATGTAGTTACGAAGATGATTACCGCCATAGATGCAAGAACAGTCGTCACGATCCTTCTGACCTTAACGGACTTAATATCCGTACCTGAAAGAAGCTTGTTAAAGAAAGTGCTTACAGCATCATTACCGAACAGAATAACCGTTATTACTGTAGCAACAACAGAGGCAGTTCCGATTATCCAAGGTTCTTGAACATCTTTAAGCAGATCCCAGAATACCAAAGTAACGAATCTGTGGAGTAGGAATATAGGGAGTGAATTTCTTCCAATCTTTGATATGAAGCCGGATTTATTCGGAACAAGGATAATAAGCGATACTGTAATAAGGAATGCCAAAGAAAGAAGAACTGCTCTTCCTACTACCATCCTTAAGGATGTATATTCCATCATCAGAAGATCATTCTTCGAATAATTGAAAACGATCTTTGCTGCCAAAGCCCCGCATAGTGAAGTTATAAGCAGGATAAATCCCCAGAACGGTCTGATCTTCTCACGGATGCTCTTAATGTTATCATCAGTAACGAAAAGTCCTGCAACAAAGAAAATAAAGAACGCAAGTATTCTGAGAAGTCCGAGCTTGGTTCCTACTCCCGGAATAAAACCTGCGATCAAAGAAAGAACGAAAGCACCAAGTACTACGAGGTTATTCCTTGGAATATATCTTGCGATAAGGCGCCATACGATAAGAGCCGCAAGATACCACATGATATATGCGGGAGACAAGATATCGATTGATCCAAGATAGTGGAATTCCACAATAAGATATGCACTTTGGAATATAACAAATGCCGTAACCAACTTACGAAGCTTCGGCGGATCATGCGTGAAGTGTCCGGAAATGAATATGAAAGCCGGCATGTGGAAAACATATATAAGATAAACAACGATGTCGATTATCGGATCGTTGGTAAATTCATAAAGAAAATGAGCAAAGACAACAAGACAGATAAGTATGCCTTTTATGTTGTCCCATAGACTGCTTCTGGTTGAATTCATTAGTGTGGATATCCTATATATTTTTTAATAATTATAAATGAATAAAGGAATTCTTTCCACGCAACAAAAAAGCACCGATTACTCGGTGCTTGATTGGCTCCTCAAACAGGACTCGAACCTGTGACATTTCGGTTAACAGCCGAACGCTCTACCGACTGAGCTATTGAGGAATAAAAAACCGGCAGCAACCTATCTTCCCGGGCCGTCGCCAGCCAAGTATTGTCGGCACA
>CAMJGB010000058.1 GCA_946405115.1 uncultured Clostridia bacterium
CAGATCCGAATTTTATATCAAGACTTTGTTTAAGTGTTACGGAATAAAGTTTGACAGTATCGTTAATGCACAAAGGCACCTGGCGGAAGTTCAGAAGAAGAAAAAAGAGATTCTTCCCCAGAAGGTGCCGAGTCACTATAGGATAAAGCTGCACATAGACGATGAGTCTGTTATCTGTTCATATGGTAAGGAATATGGTTACGATGCATTCCATCTTGATGCTCAGGATGATGAGTGGAAAGAGAAGATCATCAAGAAGGCTGAAGAAGTAAAGCGTAAGTGGGAATTAACGCACCCTAATCAGTTGCCTTTGGCATAACGCTCGCGCTGTCTTAATATCCTTGCAGTATTGCGTTCAGCCTGAATCTCCTTGGGCGTAAGCATCGAGAAATACTTCATAAGTTCAGCTTCACTGTAATCGCCTGCAATGAGGATTGCACGGCAGATATAGTACAAGCCGACGAATGACGAGAATTCTTCGATCTCCATCATTGAGAGTGAATCCTTCGCAAGTGTGATCGCGAGATCATGATGTGTTCTGATCGCTTCAACAAGAGCACCGAGATCGTGTATGCCGAGGAACGAGAGCTGCTTGAGATAAGGATCTGCATTCGCATGTATGATGTTCGCTCCGGTAAGCTCGGCAATCTCATCGATAAGCTTGATGTAATCGGAGTTGTATTTCATGAATTCACGCAAGCTCAATGTATCGAGAGCGATGTCTGCAACCTCGCCCTTCTGGAGTCTGTCGATGACGTTCGCACTGTAGACTTCCAATGTATGCTTGATCCTAAGAAATCCCTCATCAGCAACCTCGAGAAGGCTTGCCATACGGGAGAATTCACGGCGTACGTGAAGAGGAACTCCGAACTCGTTCTTATAACCTAAGTCGTGCTCGATCTCAGCCCATGTATGCTGAAGAACCGTACGTATCTGAATCTCGAATTTGTATCTGCAAAGACGTGACGGATATTCGTCCGAATGCTTGAGTGAGCAGATGTAGTGAACTGAAAGATATCCGAAAGCGTTGGGGGAGAGAGTCGTACTCTTATCAACGCAGTTATTCCAGTCGATGACGAACATATCGCGGATAAGAGAACTTATCATGTCGATCTGGTCGGTGAAATAACAAATGATTCTGAATCCTACAAGATCAGTAATGTCTGAAGCTGAAGAATACTTCTCGGGTTTACGGTCAAGCTTGCCTGCAACTGAATCCGCAGTCTTAACGCGGTGCTGGATCTGCATCGTATGTATGCCTGACTCGTTAAGAGCGTTGTTTATCTTCTGTTCGACTAACGCATCGAGTTCTTTATAGTCTTCGATATGATCGAAGTAGCTTAACATCTTGATCGGAATCATACATATATGCTAACACAATCAGGCTTATACAAAAAGGCTGTCCCGTTATCCGAGACAGCCTTTACGCTGATGGTTCTCAGTCTTTGCTGTATTCGAGAATGTCTCCCGGCTGGCAGTCCAAAGCCTCACATATTGCTACCAGGGTGGAGAACCTTATGGCCGATATCTTGCCGTTTTTCATCTTAGAAAGGTTGACGTTTGAGACACCGACCTTCTCGGCAAGTTCGTTAAGCGACATCTTCCTGTCCGCCATGACGCGGTCAAGTCTAAGTATTATCTGTCCCATACCGCACCTCCTTACAGCGTCTCATCCGACTGGATCTGCAAGGTCTTGCCATAATCCATGATGTTGTAGATTACCCATGTGGCAAGTGCACTTAAGACACCCCAGGCTGCTCCGAGTGTTGTAAGAAGCAATGCGCTTATTACGATCATTACGATGAGGATCTTCTTTATAACCTTATCGGTGAACGGTGTCTCTTCAGTCTCAATTGCAGTGAATGTTGACTGGAGAAGCTTTGTAAGTACTGCAGCAATCAATGTCGCACCGGCAACGATCATCAGATAAGTGGACATTGCAAATGTCATTGGGTACTCATCGATAAAAGACTGCACAGAGGGGATATCCGAATGCCATGTTCCGGCACTGCCGATATCGAAGCTTGATACCTGGAGTTTATCTGTATCGATTTTGCCCTCTTCCTGGTAGTAGGCAAGCTTAGGCTCAAGCTCTGTTTTGTTAGTGAATATGTATGCAGATCCTGCGACTGCCAAAATGCATCCTATTATGCAAAGTACAAAAAGGATCTTGGCTACTATCTTGCCTGCGTGGCTGCTCTTCTTTATTCTCTCAAGTTTTGTGTTCATCTCATTCATGACTGTTTTCTCCATTTCTTGTAAGTAAAAGTCGTCTTCGAAGATGGCTTTACTATACACTGTGGATTAAACGAAGTCAATAACAATTTAACGATAAACGTTAAAACATTAACGAGATGAATTAATAATCGATATCGAGTGTAAGCTCCAGAAGCCTGTCTATAAGGGCCTTCTCGCGTGCTCTTTCACCGCCTATGGAGAAGCTGTCCACGACCTCGTTCGCCTTGATCGCGAGTTCTCTTGCCTTGGGCTTGTCGTGATGGATATTAAGCTCGTAGTAGCCTCTTATCCTGAAGCTGTTCGCGTCCTGATCCTTCTCGATCAAAGGCTTAAGGAAAGCGTAGTATTCATCGGCCTTGTCCGGTGTAATCTTAACGGCACTGTAGTAGTGAAGGAGCATAAGACGCACGCCTAAGTACGCGCGGATATCCGGGAGGTTTCTTATAACGGGCTCGTACTCAGAGATGAATGCATCGAGTTCCTCGAATCTCTCGTTCTCCTCAAGGTAGTATGCGTAAAACTGTATGTAATTGATCTTCTCGTAGATCTTGGCATCGACTGCTCCTAACTCCGCAAGGGACTTCACATTAAGGTCCTTGAAGGAAGTTCCTGTGCGCACCCTGTGTGCAAGCTCTCCCGAGTATCTTGCGACGGAGCTTTTCGAGGTGGCGAGCACCATGGCGTAGATCGTGACGGCAAGCTTTAAGATAGCCATAAATGCACCCGTAGCGAAAAGCGCCATAAGCAGCAACGGGGCGTTGTTGAAGAAGCCGATGACACACGGTATAACGAAGATCACGATAGAGATGTTGGCACACAAAAGAAGGTACATGTTCTCGTTTCTTGTAATCTTCTCGTGCGGCACATCCTTGGTTCTTTCAGGATCTAGTGTGGGGAAGGCGAGGATGCTAAGAAAACCTTTGCGCTTAATGTACTTGAACTTACCTTCGGGACTTCGCTCGAAGTGGAAGCCGAATATCTTGTAAGCACTTATCCTAAACAGGAATGTGGGCGCGAGGGCCGACTGAAGTAATACATATACTATGTTGCAAAGAATTGTTCCTGAATAACAAACCAGAAAAATGACCAGAATATTCGGCATAAATGACCTTCCACCTAAGTTTTAAGCTAAACACGCTACTGTTAGATTATATGTTATTATTGTGATGTCAATAAAGACATGAAATGAGGGAAGTCACATGAATGAACAGACAGGAGAAAGCGGAGCTGCTACTGGTTTAAGAATTACTTTCGCCATCATTGCAGCATTCCTTGTAATGGGTTTTGCCACTAGCTTTTCGCTGTGGGCAACGGTGCTTAACAACCACTTCTGGAGCGATCTTATGCTCTCGGAGGAGGCGATGGATGTCTTCACGGACAGCCTTGATGTAAGTCTTGAGGACTTCATCCTGGAGAATAATCCCAATGCACATCTCGATCTTGATGATGAGGACGAGATTACGGAAGCTCTTGTTTCCGTAGTTATGCAGGATTATATCGAACTTATCGTTGAAGGTGACAGAGATGTCAATGAGGACAGATTCGATGAGTTCTTTGATGAGTACGGTGATGATCTTCTTGACGGATTTGACGGCCGTTATTCAAGCGTAAGAGAGCTTCGTGAGGAGTGCAAGGAATCCTTTCAGAATAAGCTTGATGAGTATTATGACGAAGTAAAGCACGAAGATTATTTTGAGCTGTTCAGCAACTACAATAGTTGGGTAAGAAATAACATCATCAATATGGCTGTAACAGGCATTCTTATTGTTGGAAGTTTTGCTGTTCTTATTGCCATTCATAAGAATAAATTCCGCCCCGTAAGAGCATACGGTATATCCGTTACTGTTGCGCAGGGCATTAATCTTTTCGGCTGGCTCATTATGGCAGCTGTTCTTAATATGGTTATCGAGGAGCAGTCTGACGGAACGCCTGTTGTTGAGCTTATCTCGGACTTCCTTCTTAAGTCCATGAGTATAATACTCACTGCTAATGTCATCGCTCTTATTCTCGGTATCGTAATGATCGTAGTAGGTGTGGTAGGAGCAAAAAATCATACAATTAGTACAATTGAGGAATAAACCGGTCAAAAATCTTTTTTGGTAAATCTGCATATAGAGCCCTCGGTTCTACGCCGGAGTACCCCTGTGTTAAAATCGAACCGTTAGGGGAGAGAAACGAAAAAGGGTAGGTTTATAAAAGAATAATGGCTACAGCGCAAGAAGATTACATCAAGGCCAGAAAGCTTGGCACTAAAGAGTATCAGAAAGCGGTAAGCGAGGGTCACTATCCTTACCTTCCTGCGCTCGATCACATGCTCGAGAACAGGACGACTTTGAATGAAGTTCCGATCGGAGTAATGGAGATTCCGATCCAGTTTATCGTTGGTACAGTAACAGCCGGAAGACAGGAGTCTTTCGCACGTAATTTCATGCCGCTTCTTGGACCTGAGACAGAATTCGGAACAAAGTGGATAAGTCTCATGGAGTATCAGACCTCGCATGGTATCTCGGATGCCATCAAGGTCATCGAGTTTATGGGTAAGTTCTATGTCATGGAGGGAAACAAGAGAGTTTCCGTCATGAGATATCTTGAACAGCCTACAATGCGTGCGAACATCACGAGAATCATGCCGCCGCAGTCTGCAAGTGAAGACAAGGAAGTTAAGATCTACTACGAGTTCCTTAAGTTCTTTAAGTGCACGAATCTTTATAACATCATGTTTACCGAGGAAGGTTCTTACCAGAAGCTTGCTGCAATTGCAGGACAGACTCTTGATGAGCCCTGGGATGAGGAAGCAATCAAAGATTTAAGATCCGCTTTTATCGCATTCTCGAAAGTATACATGGCAAACGGCGGTAAGGCGTACACGACTATCACTGAAGGTGACGCTTTCCTCGTATATCTTGATATGTACAAGTACGAGAGTCTTAAGATTCCGGTACAGGAAGAGATCAAGAAGAATTTGAGCCTTATCTGGAAAGAGATAAGAATCAGAGCTAACGGAAATCAGATCGTATTCTCTGAGGAGCCGCAGCTTCAGAAGAAGGCTTCCATTCCGATTATCGACAGCATAATGAAGAAGACATACAGTGAACAGGATCCCCTTAAGGTTCTCTTCATTTATGACGGAGATGCTACTAAGTCGAGATGGATCAACGGCCACGAGCAGGGAAGAATCGAGCTTGAGCAGATCTTCCCCGGTATCGTAAAGACGCTTTCATGCGACTGCAAGGATACGGAAGAAGAGTTCGCCACAGCGGTAGATGCAGCAGCGGCAGACGGAGCAGATCTGATCATCACGACCTCCCCTGTGCAGATGGAGCATGCTCTTAAAGCTGCAGTTAAGTATCCGAAGATCAAGTTCCTTAACTGTTCTGTTCACCTCTCGCATGAGGCTGTAAGAACGTATTACGGAAGAATGTATGAGGCTAAGTTCCTTCTCGGTATGCTTGCCGCGACACTTACAAAGGATCACAGGATCGGTTATGTATCCACTTACCCGATCTACGGCAATATCGCCAATATCAATGCTTTTGCAATTGGTGCCTCGCTCGTTGATCCTGAAGTTAAGATATACCTTACATGGTCCTGTCTTAAGGAAGAGTACTGGCGCGAATACATCAAGGAGAACAACTTCAATGTTGTTTCCGGTCCTGACCTCATCAAGCCTAAGAATGCCGATAATGCTTACGGCGTATACACGATAGGCGATGGCGGTGAGATAACGAACATCGCATTCCCTGTCTGGAACTGGGGTAAGTACTATGAGCTCATTGTCCAGACTATCCTGAATGATGCATGGGATGTCGAGAGCGGAAACGTTAAGGACAGTGCAATAAATTACTGGTGGGGAATGAGTTCGGGTGTCATTGACATATATGAATGTGATACACTTCCATACAGTGTCATGAAACTGGTATCTATGATGCGTAAGGGAATCATCAATGATTCGCTGAATCCTTTCGACGGTGAGCTGAGATCTCAGACCGGTGTCATCAAAGGAGCATTGAGCCAGAGACTGACAAATGAAGAGATTATCAATATGAATTGGTTGTGCGATAATGTTGTGGGTTCAATCCCGACATTTGATGAACTTACCGAGTCTGCGCAGAAGGCAGTACTTGCTAACGGAATGCCGATCATCAATAGTGATAAACAACTTGATAAGGCGGAGCAGACAGAGACATGAAGATCCTGGCAGTAGCGGATGTAGAGGATAAGCTCCTCTACGATCACTTCAAGAAAGAACGCGTAGAGGGCGTTGAACTTATAGTGGCTTGTGGTGATCTCCGTGCTGACTATATGGATTTTCTCATTACAATGGTAAATGTTCCCATGATATACATAAGAGGCAACCACGACGATTCCCTGATCAGCAAACCGCCGCTTGGTGCCATCTGTATCGAAGACAGAGTTATCCGTTATAAGGGCGTAACGTTTATGGGCCTCGGCGGCTCAGTTCGTTACAACCCCAACGGTAAGAATATGTACTCAGAGCGAGAGATGAGGATGCGAGCTCTTCGCTTAAAGCCCAAGATACTTATGAAGGGCGGGGTAGATGTACTTGTAACTCATGCACCGGCAAAGGGTTACGGAGACTTAGAAGACCTTCCTCACAGAGGTTTTGATACTTTCAATAAGATAATGGACAAATATCAGCCCAAGTATATGCTCCACGGTCATGTACATACGAATTACGGCCGTATCAAGCGCGAATACGACCATCCCTCAGGCACCAAGATCATTAATGCCTGCGGTTACCAGATCATTGAAGTCTGATCATTTCCTACAGTTTTCAAATTGATATTCACATATTGTTTCTATTTCCGACACTTAATCGTCTCTGATATTATGTAGTATATAAGTGACTAAAAATGGATAGGAGGTTAAGACTATGGCAGATAAAGATACTTTGAATAAGGAGCTTAATCTTGACCAGCTTGATCAGATACAGGGCGGTACAATGCCTGTGTCGGTATTTGGAGACAGAACAGAAAGTGTCGTTAAGGAGGCAGGACTCCTTATGAAGGAGCAGTTGCCCGAGCTTGATATAAGAGGCGGACAGAAGCCTCCTACGCCGAGAAAGATCGACGGAGCATTCAGATAAACCGAGTATTCAGGATATAAGCACACCTTTGGGAGCCCCGATGAGGGGCTCTCTCTATGCCCTTAAGCGAAGAGATAGTATAATCTTCAAGAGTTGTTATGAAAGATACAGTTAAGAAGATATATTTTGATATGGACGGAGTGCTCGCCGACTTCGAAGGCGGAGCACGTGAATTCTGCGGATTGCCGAAGCTTGATCCCGGTCAGAGAAGGACCGAAGAAGAGGATGATCTGATGTGGCAGAAGATCCGCGAGGTTGAGCATTTTTACGACCGCATAAAGCCTTTGGTTGACGGTGTGGAGGTGTTCAGAAAACTGTATGCGATATACGGCGATAAATGCGAGATATTAACAGGCATACCAAAGCCCAGGCGCGGTATACTTACTGCGGGCGAAGATAAGATCAACTGGTCTCATAGAATCCTTTCCGAAGATATCGTTGTCAACATCGTTTATCGTGAACAGAAGAAAGATTTCTGTAAGGGAAGCGATTACATTCTTATTGATGATCTTCCTTCGAATATCGATTCATGGAAGAACTTCGGAGGCACAGGGATTTTACATAAGGATGCCCAAACAACTCTTAATATCTTAACTGAGAAGGGCATTATCTGATACATGAAAGATAAGATAAAGTTACCTAAATACTTAGGCGTAGTTCTGCTTACGATAGCCCTTGGCCTGGCGATCGCTTTTGCAGTGTTTGTAAGTCTTGATTATTCTGCAGATGAGAACGCATTGGTAAACCTTCAGTCCGACATTAATGTGACGGTAACAAGGACTGATTACGGCTGGTACTTCGACGGCCCCGGTGAGGAAAATGCACTTATCTTCTATCAGGGCGCCAAGGTTGAAGCCACTGCATATTCTGAGCTTCTTCATTCATTGGCAGATAAGGGTCTTGATGTATGCCTTGTGGAAGCTCCGTTTAAGCTGTCCATGTTCAATATCCTGGGTGCCGGTGAGGTCATAAGCGAATATACATATGAGAACTGGTACATCGGAGGCCATTCAATGGGCGGAGCGATGGCTGCTTTATATGCGTCTTATCATCCTGAGGAGATCTCCGGAGTAATTCTGTTCGCCGCATTCCCGACCAGAGAATTGGACGATTCGATGACTGAGATCTTACTGGTCGGATCCAACGATCAGGTTATCAATTGGGACAAGATAGAGGAAGGAAGACAGTATGCTCCTTCGAACTACGTGGAATATGTTATTGAAGGCGGCAATCACGCTCAGTTCGGCGGTTACGGAGAACAGAGCGGAGACGGCACGGCTACGATAACCCAGGAGGAGCAGATTGCCGAGTCTGTTGATATAATTGTAAGAACATTAGGGTTAAGTACATGACAGCCGTAACACAGAACACATTGAGAAAGAAGAAGTTATCCTCATCGACGAAGATGTTCGTCGTCGCTGTTATAGCTTTGCTCTATTGTCCTTTCTTCAATGTCATGTTCATGGGTGAAGGATATGTAGGCGATACTCTTATTCAGATCCGTATCGGCCTCGACATGATCAAGACTCACGGCTTTATTCTTAATGACATATACAGCTGGCATGAGGGTTTAAACTGGGCGTCTCACGAGGTAGGCTGGTACTTCATATCGGGTGCCGCATATAAGCTCTTTGGTATCGCAGGCGTCATCGGTCTTTCTGCTATCTGTAATTACACGATAGCGGGCATTATCTTCAAGAAGAACCTTGATACAGTTAATTCTTATATACTGGTGCTCACGGCTTGCATTGCCAGATACTTCTCTTTCCCTAACTATAATGCAAGACCGCATCTTGTTTCCCAGCTGATTTTCGTTGTGTTCGTATACATCATGCTCGAGGACAAGATAAGCGTCCTTAAGAAGTGCATCGCGTTCTCCGTAAGTGCTTTCCTCATGGCATGGTTCCACGGAGGTATGATCCCGCTTTTCTTCGTGGTCTTCGGTGTCTTTATAGGAATTGAAGTTTTGTATAAGCATTATAAGATAGCGGGCAAGTACCTTCTCGGACTTCTTGCAGGCGGAGTTGCTTCTATACTTAACCCTATCGGAATCGGCGTGTGGACGTATGCCTTCCTGCAGTCCAAGGGAAGCGACGTGTGGAAATACAACATAGAGTGGCAGCCCAAGACTTTCTCGATACCGGAGATCACAATACTTCTTCTTATCTTGGTGGGCTTTGCTGTCGATAAGCGCGTTCAGAACTTCGACAAGAAGGTGATAACGAAGCTTGCTTTCTACTGCATGTTCATAATAATCTCCTGCAAGTACTGCCGCTTCATGAACTTCACGGCTCTTGTCATCCTTATGTTCTGCGGTGAAGAACTTCAGATACTTCTTGAGTGGCTTAATTCCAACCTTACGAAGATTGATGTTAAGAAGCTAAGTCTCGGTGATATCTCACACTACATACTTACCGTATTCTGCGTGGGTTTCATGCTCTTTGTGACGGTCTTTTCCTGGATCACCTATTTCCCCACAAACACGGTATCCGACATCTCAGCAATCGCAGCTTACGATGAGGGCGTCATCGATGTGGTGAAGGAGAGAGGTTACAGCAGGATCTATAATTCGTTTAATACAGGAACGTGGCTCGCGTACTACGAGATCCCTGTCCATATAGACAACAGAACGGATCTTTACCTCGCTGAGTTCTCGGGAGTGGACTACATCACGGGTAAGATGCTCATCGGCAACATCGATGAGATGAACGGATTCGTTGCCGAATACCATCCCGACGCACTCGTGCTCGACCTTATTCCGGGAACTACTGATGAGTACTTCGCAGACGACCTTTACGCTTCGGAACATT
>CAMJGB010000059.1 GCA_946405115.1 uncultured Clostridia bacterium
TGAGGGAAGATCTACTGATATCGAGACATGGAATGAATTCGTAGTTCAGACATCCACATGCTTTACGAATGCAGTATTCCTTTCAGGTGAAGTTATTCCCGGAACAGATACTTCCACCTTTAACGGACAGCCTGTAAGTATGTACCAGATCTCGACTGAGCCTAAGCCCGGTTCAACTACTATCGACAACACGGATATCCTTGTTGACGTAGGTTCTGCGAGCAGTACATTCGTAATGAGCAGCACTAACAGCATTACGATCAATCCTGATGATATGCAGGGAAGAGTGATCTCCGGCGGTACGACTATCTCCATGTCGACTCACACGACTGCTGTTTCACAAGTCGGTATCACATTCCACAGCACGAGCTTTACAGAATGGTTTATCATTGATGCAGTCGGCGGCTACCAGATTACCAGATCCGACAAGTATGGTGACGGTGCGCTTACTCCTCCTACTATCGTTGAAGTAGACATCATGCCTGATCCTGTAAGCTGTACTATCGTTGAGTGGATCCCTCCGACGGGTTCTGTTGATATCAATAACACAAGAGAAGTTATTGTCGGCCGTACCATCGAAGAAGATGAATACGAAGTAACAGTTACTACTGAAACTCTTGAGGAGCAGATTGAGATACTTGAAGCAGGTCAGGGTGAGATCACAGTATCCATGATCTGGAGCACACATGATGACCTGGATCTTCATGTCATTACTCCTGAGGGTAACCGCATCTATTATGCTAACAGAACAGCAGACGGCGGTACTTTGGATGTCGATATGAATGCAAGTTCATATAACCTTTCTGATTTCCCTGTTGAGAATATCTATTTCCCTTCTCCTATGAGCGGACACTATGCGGTCTATGTAAGAGACTTCAGAGACAGAACAGAAGATATGTCCACGTTTTATATCGTACGTGTTCAGATCGGTGATGATGTTCAGGAGTTTGAAGGTGAGATCGATGTTACTGATACAGAAGACCTCATCATTGAGTTTGATTATGACGGCGGATCTTCTAGAAGTTCATCTTTTGGAAGAACGACGACTGAGACAACCGTAACGCTCACAGAGACTGTTCTTGAAGAGCGTATCGTTGAGTACAGCTCAGGTGTTGGTGAGATCACAGTATCCCTTATCTGGGATTCCTGGGATGACCTCGATCTTCACGTTCTGACACCTGACGGAAGCCACGTTCATTATGCAGCTCCTTACGGAGGCGGAGGCATACTCGATCACGATGCGAATGCGGGAAGTGAACGAACGCTCGAGCCGATGGAGAATATCTATTTTGCTGCACCTCAAAGCGGTGAGTATGTGATCTGGATAGAAGAGTTTAATGACCGTACAGAAGGTTATGACACTAACTACTATCTGAGAATCACTATCGGCGGTGAAGTTCTGTACTATGAAGGAACTATCAGCACAACGGGAACACAGATCTCAATCTATGATTCCGAGTATGTATCTTCCTACTACATGAACCAGACGTTCTATACAGGCCATTCTTATGCATACATCGATACACAGATGACGTGGATGCAGGCAAGAGATTTTGCTGAGTCTTACGGCGGTCATCTTGTTACAATCAACAGTGCAGAGGAAAGAGACTTCTTGATCGGAAGCTTCCCTGATACATACGGCTGGATCGGTCTTATCGGTCCCGGCGGTGAGTATTACTGGGTAACAGGTGAGCCTGTGACATACACAGACATATGTCAGGATCAGCCTAACAATTACAGTGACTACGGTTACTACGGATTCCTGTATAACTACGGTCAATGGGGCTTTACAGAGTACGATGATGTTGAGTATCACAGAGGCTTCTACATCGAGTGGGATCAGCCTGTAAATGAGGATACTCTTACAGCCATCCTCGCATCTTTGGATGCAGGATACGGAGATATCACGATCTCAATGCTCTGGGACAGCGAAGATGACCTCGATCTGCATGTATTTACACCTGACGGATCAGAGATCTATTACGGCAACAGAGAAGCTCAGAACGGCTATCTCGATGTTGATGCCAATACGAACACCAACATGATGGATAACCCGGTTGAGAACGTATTCTTCGTAAGTCCAGTAAACGGTGATTACTGGATCTATGTAAACGACTATGAGGACAGATCTAACGGTGCAACAAACTTCATCGTAAGGATTACGATCAACGGAGAGTCGCAGATCTATTCCGGCACTATCGACGGAACTACTACGACACTTGAGATCGCTGGATTCACATACACGGGAAGTACGGTAAGTGAATCTACACTCGAGTCTGTTCTTAACTCTATCCAGGCCGGTACCGGTGAGATCACAGTATCTATGCTCTGGGATACAGATGATGACCTCGATCTTCACATGATCACTCCTGACGGATCTGAGATATACTACGGTAACAGAACTGCTCAGGGCGGTGAACTTGATGTTGATGCCAACGTAGGCGGACGTACAATGGATAATCCGATTGAGAATATCTACTTCTCGAATCCGGAGCCCGGTACTTATACAGTCTTCATCAGGGATTATTCCGACAGGTCTGACGGTCCTACGGATTACATCGTCAGAGTAACTGTCGGAGGTGAATCGCAGACGTTCACCGGAACCATAGACGGTTCGAGCACAGAGGTTACCATCATAACGTTCGTCTATGGCGGCGGTGACGGTGAAGGTACTGAACCTGATGAGTCAGAGCTCGACAGCGTTCTTGATTCTCTTGGTGCAGGTACCGGCGAGATCACGATCTCAATGCTCTGGGACAGCGACGATGACCTCGATCTTCACGTCGAAACACCTGACGGATCTGAGATCTATTACGGCAACAGAGAAGATGCCGGCGGTTACCTTGATGTCGATGCCAATGTAGGCGGCAGAACTATGGATAATCCTGTTGAGAATATCTATTTTGATGAGCCGTATACAGGCACCTACAGTGTCTCGATCGTTGATTATTCAGACCGTACGGACGGTGCGACCAATTATCTTGTAAGGGTAACGGTCGGAGACGAATCGCAGACTTTCTCAGGAACTATCGACGGTTCTTCCAACGAAGTAGAGATCATTACATTTAACTACGGATAATCCTCCGTTCGGATAAGTGAGATGCCCCGTCTGTCAGCTGGCAGGCGGGGCTTTTTATGTTGAATGCCAAAACGCCCATAAATACATAAATATTTGAACAAGTAACGGGCTCAATATCCTTGCCGATTACAAGCCGTTATTATAAAATTCTTTTTATAAGGAAAATAGGGGAGGTATAGGAAATGGCAATTAAGAGTATGGCTTCGGAGATGAACGGTTATCAGAACCCTCACTACAATCACAATGAGGAGAATATCGCTGATCTTCAGACCAAGGTAAACAGACTTGACACCATCATGTACACACTTATCGAGCTCCTTAAGGAGAACGGTATCGAGGAGGAGAAGATCTTCGCGAAGGTAAATGATGTTGTTGCAGGCGGCGGTGTTCCGAGAAGACCTAATTATCAGCCTGTCATCGCTCCGTGCCCTCAGTGCGGAAGAAATGTTCAGGAGTCTAGGTCAGAACCCCTCGTAGGCAGATGTCTTTTCTGCAACGCGAAGGTTGTATTCTATCCTTACTCAGAGAAATTCTCGGCCATGGCCCGCAAGACGGAAGATAATACTGAACAAGGGGTTTAATGTTTTCCAAGTACAGACAAAGGAAATCCTTATTCTTCGTAGTAGTGACCCTGCTATGTATGCTTCTTGTCACCACTGTAAGCATGTTGGGCATATTGGGCAGGGACGGTGTTGTCAGAGTTAGTGATAAAGTCGGTTTTGATAACGGCTGGCTTCAGCTTACGGGAAATCCTGAAGAGTCTATCGATGCTTTTTATGGTGAAGCATCTTTCACTAACCAGATAACATATGAAATGGGGCAGGGTAACAGCCTTTGCTTCTTCTCGAAGAATGTTTACTTCGATATTTTGGTAGACGGAAGGGTGGTTTACAGCTACAGACCTTCTTGTGCCAATCTTTACGGTAAGTTCTACGGAACCTTGCCGCACAGCGTGCAGCTTGGTAAAGTAGCACCGATTTCCATGGTAGAGATCCAGGCTGAGACTATCGACGGTTCCAAGGGCGGATTCACGAATATCTCTGTTGGAGACGGTAATGCATTTATCCTTGACGTGTACAGGGCTTCTTTGCTCCCTTACTGTGTCTCGGTTGTAATCGGATTCATGGGCTTCCTGCTCGTGCTCGGAGGCTTATCCATTTTGCAGAACAGTTCCGTGGGCAAGGAGATTGCAGCGATGGGGCTTTTCGCGCTGGATGCAGGTGTGTGGACCGCATGCAGCACGGATATTGCCGGCATGGTTATAGGTACCCCGATTTCAATGCACTTTGTAAACTACGTTACGCTTATGCTGCTCCCGCCTTTCGCTACGCTTTTTGTTTTCCTCCTTACGGGAAGAGTGTACAAGAAGTTCGCGAATGTAATCGTGGGAACATCGGCTGTTGTCATGTTTGCTAATCTGATACTCGTGTCTTTGGGAATTACGACTTATCACAAGATTTTGTTCATAACGCACGGTATCGGCATCATCACTGTTGTCTATGCATTTATTGCTATCCTTAAGTCCGTTAAGAACAAGAAGAATGAGTATAGAACGAGGGTTGTAGTAACACTTGCGTTTGTTGTAGTTGCATCCGGAAGCTTCATCGATCTTATCCGTTACAGCTTCGATACTTCAGGTTTTGACCCTGCATTTTTCTTCAGAATCAGTATGATGTTGTTCGTCTTCATCCTTGGCATACATGAGATCTATGCGCTGATGTTCTACAGGAAGTTCGAGTCCGAGGCGGAGGAGATGAGTAAGCTTGCATTTACGGATGCTCTTACTGGTCTTCAGAACAGAATGGCTTTTACCAACAGAGAGAATTCCGTTAATACTCGCGAGAACGGCAAGTGCATTGTCATACAGTTTGATATCAACAACCTTAAGACCGTTAACGATAACTACGGCCATAAGGAAGGTGACAGACATATCAAGGCGGCAGCTGATATCATTGAGAACAGCTTCGGTCAGATAGGAAACTGCTACCGTACCGGAGGCGACGAATTCATAGTCGTAGCAGAGAACCTCAAGGATAACTCCTTCTTCGAGCTTGCCGAGGATAAGTTCAGAAAGCTTATCGAGGATTATAATGAGACTGAGAAGCCGAGGGTTAAACTTGAGATCGCATACGGCGTTCAGGAATTTGACTTAAGCTCCGAGAATGTGGAAAGCGCCCTCCGTCTTGCCGATGGTAAGATGTATGTCATGAAGAAACAGATGAAGGGAAACTAAGAATACCCGATGCGTGAAGTCTCTGCACTTGAACTTAAGAAAAAGAATAAGATCTCCGCTAAGACAATATTTCTTGTCTCGATGATGGTACTGCTGTTCAGCCCGTTTGCTGCCGTATCTTCCATGATCGGCATGGTGGGCGACACGTGTATCCAGATTAAGATCGGACTTGATGATATCGCACAGGGAAAGCTCATTACCGATGAGATCTACAGCTGGCACGAAGGACTCGTCTTTACGGCTCATGAGAGCGGCTGGTATCTGCTTTTGGGTCTCATGTATAAGGCAATGAAGCTTTGGGGTGTTATCACTGTAGGCATGGTCTTCATCTATGCGACAGGCTTTACTGCAGTCAATTACTTCAAGGACAAGGCTCATCCGCTTATTGCAGCTGCCGTCATGGCAGTAACGCCTTTCCTTAACGGTTACCCTGACTATAACGTCAGACCTTCGGTTACGTCGATCTTCGCGGTTACACTTCTTGTTGTCACCTTCTTAAGCGAGCGTAAACCGGTCATTAAGGCCTCCGTGTTTGCAATATGCTGTTTCTTCTTAGGCTGGCTTCAGGGCGGGATTTTGCCCCTGTTCTGCGCGGTATACGCGGTGTATATTGTCATCGAGCTTCTCTTCAGAAACTTCCGCGATTCAGGTGTTCTTGCAATCGGTCTTGCTGCAGGCTTCGTTGTCTCGCTTCTTAACCCGATGGGCTTTAGAAATTACACCTTCGGTCTCAAGCAGTCGGCTGCTACGGACATCTGGGCTGTGGTCGACGAATGGAACCCAATGCACTTTTCCATCCTGCAGATGGTTCTCATACTGCTCGTCTTCGTGGGCTTCATGACTAACGACAGCCTTCGCCGCTTCGAAAAGCAGGCGGTAATCAAGATCGCGTACCTTAGCATGTTCCTCATACTTACATGCGTTTACAAAAGGTTCGTGTCCTACTACTCCATCGCGTTCCTGCTCTTTGGTCCCGAGCAGTTTGAATCTCTTCTTAAGTGGTTTTCTGCGAACGTGATTAAGCCTAAGAAAGAGATTGCACTCGACCTGTCGGAAGGCTTCTACAAAATACTCACGGGAGTTTGTGCCGTCATGCTCATAGGCCTCGGTGCGCTATATATTCCGAAGTACCTTCCTACGGGAACGATGGCTGACGTAGAGGGAATGGCAGCATACGATTACGGTGCTGTCGAGTTTGTTAAGTCAGAAGGATACAGCAAAGTATTCAACACGTTCGACACAGGTTCCTGGCTTGCTTTCTACGATGTTAAGGTTCACATCGATAACAGAATCGATCCGTTCATGAGTGAGTTCTCGGGTGAGGATCACATAAGAGGACAGATGGGCGTTGATTCCGTTTCAGACCTCGATGCTTTCAGAGCAAGATATGATAACGACGCTTTCATCGTTAACATGGGGGAGGGTTATTCGTTCCTCGTAGATGACATCGAGAATAATGCTTCTGACCGTTACCGTGTCGTTTACGATAATACAGTTGAATCCACGATCCCCGGAGTCGCAGGCTCCAGATGGATCGTCATCGAATGTATCTGATTGGGTTGCATTAATCACGAATAAATGTGATAATGCCGATAGAAAATCACAAGAAAGGGGCGTCCTTAGATGTTTTGGATAACACCTAATATTCAGCTTATGAACGGTTTCTATGCAGCTTCCGACAGGGTTAGTGCGCCCTTTTTCGGAAAATAATAAGCTTAATCTCATTCTGAATAAGACGCATTAACTCCTTATGTTCCGCTTAAGAATTAAGGAGTTTTATTATGGATTTTTGTAAGAAACAATTACGTAAGTTATATGCACTTAACTTCCTCGGTAACATCTCGATCGCGGGAGCCGCTTGGGTACTTCTTCTTGTGTCATGCGGCTACAGCATCATCGAGATAGGAATCCTCGAGACTGTATTTCATCTTGTAAGTCTTACCGCAGAGATACCGTCGGGAGTTTTTGCCGATGTATTCGGAAGAAAGAAGAGTCTTTTGCTGTCGAGCGTGTGCTCGGTCATCTCAGCTGTCTTAAGGATCCTTTGCATAAGCAGCTTCACAGGAGTTGCCGTGTCGATAGGGTTTAATGCCTTAAGTTATAATTTCGCGAGCGGCTCTGATTCCGCACTTGCTTTTGACACCTTGAAGGAGAACGGAAAGCAGGATGAATACGACAGATACATCTCGACGCAGACCATGATCTACCGTATCACTAACGGCGCCGCTACTCTCGCTGCAGGTGTCGCGGTAATGCTCGGAAATACCAAGGCTCATATCATAAGCATCATACTCGCGGGAATACAGATCATCGTTGCTGCGACGCTTAAGGAAAATAAGGTGATTACAGGAAACGCCGATAAGGAGTTTACGACACGCGTTAAAGAGACGGTGCGTGAGAGTTTCTTGTTCCTTAAAGGCAACGGTAAAGTAACGGGACTTATCTTTCGAAATGCACTTATAGGAGGAATCGATGTACTGCTGCTTTTCTTCCTGCAGGCGAAGCTTCCCATGACGGGTATTCCTGATTGGGTGCTGGGACCGTTGCTTTTCGCGATGAGCCTCGGAGGCATCATAGGAGCGTTGCTGTCGGTTAAGGTTAAAAACTGGCCTTTCAGACGCATATTCATCATGTGTCTTGCAGTAGTTACGGCAGGCTTCGCGGCGAACTTTACAGGTGTCGCTTGGATCATGACGGCGGGCGGCTTTATGGCGGCGTTCGCGGATGACCTGATTCAGATAAGGGCAGACGTCGAGCTCAATGCTCTGGTACCTTCAGAGCAACGCGCTACACTCATATCAGTCAACTCGTGGTGCTTCTCCTTCGTAATGATATTCATGTCGCCTCTGGCGGGTGTGGTTTTCTCTCTGTAATATAGAAAACCACTCTAGAATATGTTAAAATATTTTAAGATGTGTGGGGAGAGACGACGTATAGCCGTCCTATGCGGACAGGCTGATGAAGAGTTTCAGAAACTGTTTATCGAAGGTTTCGAGAAACAGGCGTTTGAGTGCGGCTTCGATGTGTGCGTCTTCGCCATGTACATGAAGTTCCAGGAGAAGAAGATAAGAGAAGCGGGCGAGAGTCAGATATATGCTCTCCTTAACTGCGATCTGTTTGATGCTTTTGTAGTTCTTGCTGATACGATTCAGACACCGGGTGTATTGGGTTCTTTGGAAGAAAGACTTCACAAAGAGACCAATGCCCCGGTTCTCTTTATTGATAAGGAAAGTAAGTATTTCCCGACCATTAATCTTAAGCATTACGATGCCATCGTTAAGCTTACTGAGCATCTTATAATCGATCACGGATTTAAGGATATCGCTTTTATTTCAGGTAAGGAATGGCATCCCCATTCCCAGGAGAGAGTAGCTGCATTCATTGATACGATGAAACGCTACAACCTTCCTATCAAAGATGAGCGTATCTTATATGGTGACTTCTGGTATTCAAGCGGATTCGAGATCGCCGACAGCTTCTGTAATGAGGGCAAGCCTTTACCGGAAGCTTTCCTGTGTGCAAACGATTATATGGCCATAGGTCTTGCGGGTGCTCTTGTCCACAATGGAGTAAAAGTTCCCGAAGACGTTGCCGTAGTAGGATATGACTCTGTTGAAGAGGGTCGTATGAGTCCTTCTCCTATAACGTCGATACCGCTTCCTGTAAAGGCGTACGGTGATTATGTCGCCTCTTCGATTATTAAGATGATCGGCAAGGAGCCTGTAGGCGAGTTTAAGCCGGATTATGAATTGTTCGTCGGAGGCTCATGCGGATGTCATTGTGAGAGCTGTGTGCCGAAGGTTATCCTGCGTGATACCTGGAAGGCGGATCTTTTTGCCAAGCCTTTCTATTCTTATGACAACAGACTTGCCGAAGATATGAGCGTTGCCGGTGATCTTAAGGAAATGCTTGAAGTCATTAGGTCTTATATGTATCAGATTGGAGACTTCGACAGTTTCAGGATCTGCCTTAATTCTGAATGGGCAGGAAACGGACCTATTACCATTACCGAAGATTACACGGATACGATGTATGAAGTCTTGTCGTTAAGAAACAACGGCAAGGAAGGTGAAGTAACGCTTGATAAGCCGTTCCCTCTTAAGGATATACTTCCTGTTCTTAGTGAAAGCCATGATGAACCTGTGTCTTATCTGTTTACGCCGCTTCACTTTAATGAATTGACGTTTGGATTTGTGGTTTTGTCTCATGGTCACAAGGTCGAGGGTATGGATGTTACATATTTGTACTGGCTTAGAACCGTAATGATGGGCTTCGAGGCGCTTCGAAGAAGACGTGTCTATGTTAATGTTCAGAATATTGCTTCAAAGATACGAACTTTAGATTCTCTTACCGGAATCTATAACTACGAGGGCCTTGTCGAAAAGATGTCCGAACTCATGGGCGCGGGGAACGAGGGCGTTAACTTTACGCTCATCGCGATAGATATCTCGGGCGTAGGTCTTATTAACGAGAAATTCGGACGACGGGAAGGCGATAAGGTAATCATTGAATTCAGTAAGCTTGTCAAAGAATGCGCAGGAGAAGACAGCATCTGCGGAAGACTGGGTAATGACGAATTTATTATCGCACAGGAATGGAAGGATCAATTATCCGAGTGTGTAGACAGTATCATCGCGCGTTTAAGAGAATCTCTTGCTGAATATAATAAGAATCGTGATAATCCGCTCACATTCGAGTTTGGCTACAGTACGATGAAGGCGCACGATACTTCCGATATCGAGAGCCTAATTAACTCGGCCGTAAGCAACAAGAACGGTAACAAGATA
>CAMJGB010000060.1 GCA_946405115.1 uncultured Clostridia bacterium
CGAATTTAACTTCGACAGGCAGTGGATTCTACTTGAACCTACAATAATCAGTTAGCGGGATAAACGCTTACCTGCTTCTTGGAAGAGCCGACTCTCTCATACTTTACGAGACCGTCGATCTTAGCAAAAAGAGTATCGTCAGAACCGATGCCGACATTGTTGCCGGGATGGATCTTTGTTCCACGCTGCCTTACGATGATGTTGCCTGCAACTACGCTCTGACCGTCGCCCTTCTTAGCTCCGAGTCTCTTGGACTGGGACTCACGACCATTCTTGGTGGAACCCATTCCCTTCTTATGAGCGAAGAGCTGTAAATTCATGTTAAGCATCTCTTACACCTCCTAAGTGTCTCAATCAAAATTCTTCAATGACCTCGATGTACCGGTTACCGTTCTGATTGGCAGATGCTGCGAGTGAGATAAATCCGAGAACTATGGTCTCCATTATCACCTGAGCTCTGTCAGCTGCGCCTTCATCTCGACATCTTCCGTCCGGAATGATTATCTCGGCGCTTACATTGCCGTCTCCCATATCTTCTGCGATTCGTGTCGAATATTCGGTATCTATTCCGCAGATTCTCTCAAGAGAATTCGCGAGTGTATATACCAAAGTCGAAGCTCCTGCACAGATTATGTCGGATCCTGCCTCTGCGTAACCTGAATGTCCGCTTACGAATATTCCTGTTACCTTACGGGACTTATCCCTGACGACTTTAACGGTAATCATTATTACGTTCTCGCTATTAAGCGATACCTGTAATACGTACTCTTGTATAAGGCTGTCTGTGTCCGTTCTTCCTTCTGAAGCCCTTCTTAGCCTTGTACTTAAGAACAACTACCTTCTTGTTCTTGCCCTGCTTTACAACTTCGCCTGTAACCTTAGCTGCTACATCTGAGCCAGCCTTGATTCCGTCGTCGTCGCCAACAGCCAAAACTTCGTCGAAAGTAATTGTATCGCCGGCCTCGCCCTCGAGCTTCTCAACGAAGATCTCGTCGCCAACAGCAACCTTGTACTGCTTGCCGCCTGTCTTAATTACTGCGTACATACTGTGTCCTCCTGTTCTTCCAGTCTCGCTGCTTCATCCAAGGCATTGCGGATTGCCGATTTTACTCGAAAAATGCGCAAATTTAAGAGCCCGTCGCATGCGGCCACCCGCGTATACTACCATCATTGCCCCGGTATGTCAAACTCCTATTTATATGCGCGCGCATATGTTAAAATATCTTGTGAAATATATTTTCGAGGTGGAGACATATGCAGCTTAAAGAGCTTCTCAAGTATAGAGACGTAGTTATCCAGTGCCACGACAACCCCGATGCAGACGCACTTGCTTCAGGACTTGCCATCTACAGATTCATGGAAGCAAACGGCAATACGCCCGAGTTCATCTACAGAGGACCTAATGAGATTTCAAAGAGCAATCTCATCATTATGCTTAAAGAACTTGAGATTCCGATCACATATGCACCTGACTACGACCGTGTTCCCCAGCTGCTCGTAACTGTCGACTGTCAGTACGGACAAAGAAACGTCACCACTACAGAAGCAAAACACGTTGCAGTAATTGATCATCACCAGGTAACGGAAAAGCTTCCCCAGATTGCGGAAGTAAGATGTACTGTCGGTTCGTGCGCTACAGTCGTATGGGATATGCTTCGCGTCGAAGGATTTGATCCCAACGAAGACAAGAAGCTTGCTACAGCACTTTACTATGGTCTTTATACTGATACAAATAAGTTCAGCGAGCTATCCCACCCGCTCGACAGAGATATGATTGATTCTCTCGTCTCAGTTAACAAGAGCCTCATCACACAGATGAGCAATTCCAATATCACACTAGAGGAGCTCGAGCTTACCGGCAGAGCCATCCTCGACTATACCTATCTTGAAGACATAAGATGCCTCGAGATCAAGACTGAACCCTGCGATCCCAACATTCTCGGAGTCATCTCGGACTTCGCTATGGAGACCGCAGAAGTCGATGTATGTATTGCGTATTACATAAGTCCCGATGAAATCAAGTTCTCAGTAAGATCCTGCGTTAAGGAAGTTCATGCGAACGAGCTTGCAGAGTTCATCACATACGGCATCGGCGGAGGCGGCGGCCACCTTCTTAAGGCAGGCGGCACGATAAGACCCGAGAAGATTCCCGAGGGCGTTGAAGATATCATCTACAACAGAGTCCGCGAATACTATTCGATGTTCGAGGTTCTCTACGCGAAGGATACCTTGCTCGATACATCCAAGATGAAGATGTACACAAAGAAAGAGCAGAAGCTCGGTGCAGTTAAGCTCTCTGATGTATTCGAGATCGGTTCCCCCGTCGAGATAAGAACACTTGAGGGTGACATCCACATCACCATCGACGATGAGACTTACCTCATGATCGGAATAGAAGGCGAGGTCTACCCCATCTCCGCCGAGAAGCTCGACAGCAGTTACGACCTCACGGGATTCGACTTCAAGAAGAGCTTCGAGTACGAGCCTTCGATAAGAAACCTCGCTACAGACGAGCTCAAGGAAGTACTCCCTTATGCCAAGACGGTAATAAGCCCTCCGGGCGTTGCAAGAATATATGCATTCCCTCTCGACCATTGGGTAAAGCTTTTCACCACGTGGGATGAGGAGAAGTACTACTCAGGCGTACCCGGAGATTACATTGCAGTAAGAGAAGACGACCCGCACGACATCTACATCATCAGCGGCAAGCTTTTCGATCAGCTTTATAAGCCGGCGTCGTCGGGTATATCGCCTTTCTTAACTTAAGATTCAGATCTTAAAAGTTCAGCACTCAGTTTCCGGTATCGACGTCATCGCTGATGCCGTATCTTGTTCTGAGTGAATCCGGCATCGGGACTCCACCGAGCAGGTTGTTAGCCATGTCTATGAGTTCGTCCAACGTATAGTGTCGGAAGTAACCGATACTGTGGTGTGACGAAACCTCATATGAGAATGTGTAGAATCTGTCCAAAGGCGCATAATGACCGAATGAATTCTGTATGCATGCAAGCTCGACCCAGGAATTAAGATCTATCGCGTTCGTAAGCTGATACTGCTGGATATAAAGGAACCCTGCATCATAATCGACAGTAAACTCTGCAGTAGGTGTGTAGTTCAGATATGTGCTGATCTCAGACTTATCGATGAGTTCACCCGTAAGCGCATTATATCTGTAGAGGAAGCCGTCACTATAGACAACAAGCAATTCGCCGTTCTCATTAATGCCGTAACCGTCGTGTCTTATCACAGTAAATCCGAGAGGTCTTCTTCCTTCGGTATCAATAAACGGTGAATAATTTCCTCCTGCATCTACAACACCGATAGTGTGACCGTCGGATACAAAGAATCTTCCCAAAGAATCATCGCACTCCAGGAACATAGTACCGTTCCAATCTTCAGGTAAAACAACATGGAAACAGTCATCTTCGTCAATCTCTATGATGTGATCTCCGTCATAGGAAGGAATATAGATCAAACCCATCTGCTCAGAATAATACGGACCTGCGTCGTTATAAGGAGCTCCGAGAGAAGTTGAGAAAGTCTCTGTTCTGCCCGTATCAAGATCCATAAGACCTATGTTAAGGTCGAAAGTCTCAGGATCCTGGAATACTATATAGTGACCGACCAAAGATGCAGAAGCCGAAGATATAGTAATCGAATTACATAAGAACTCCGTCTTATATTCACCGGTTGCTATATCAATCTCATAGAGGAATGCTTCGTCTGCATTTGCTGAGAGTCCGTAGAGATTACCGTTATAAACTCCAAGGAATACAAACTCGTAGGAAGCCTCAGTCTCGTCTAATTCAATGGTTTCTATAACCTTATTGGTCTCAGGGTTAATGAGAGTAAGTTCAATATTATCGATATCAAAGGAATAGATAGCAAGAATATTGTCATCAAGATAGAAATTCGAGATGGAATCAATATCGACATTGGGAGTCTCTTCCCACTGCTCATCGCGGATATATGTGTTGTAATAAACGATATCGGATGAGCAGTCCTGAAGAACGTATACACCGTGATTAACAACAAGATCAGTAATATCATTCGGGAACTCATACAGCATGGCTACTACGTCATTACCCTGACTCGGCACAGGATTAAGCAAAGCTCCGTCCTGCGTTATCATGATAGGCCATCCGTTATCATCTCTGTCACTGATGTCAATTACAGGCTGATTGGCGCTCCATTCGTACATCAGCTCACCTGAATCAATATCATATGCACTTACCACATTACCCGTGCAGTAAGCAATCAAATTATTAGGCGGAAGCGGGAAGAATTCAGTATTTACATTTACACAGGAGCTGACATGTTCCTGTGTCCATACAACATTCAGCGTGTCAGGATCATAACAGCGAACTACCGAGTAATTCGGTCTTAACAGATAAGTGTCCGCCATCTGTGATGAACCCGCATTATAAATGTCATAGAACGATACAGCCAAATGCTCGTCATCGGCCCATTCAATCGCACTTACAGATTCTTCAATCTGATCGGACAACAGCACTCTGCCGCTTCTGATATCATAAGTTCCGACAAAATTCGAATTAAGTCCCTCATACATGACGAATCCTATCATTGATCCGTCAGGAGAAAGCACTGCATGAGACATGGTGCAAAGATGAGAACCCAGCTGAGAAGTCAGGTCATAAATGTCAAAAACTCTTCCCGAATGCGAATCACAAACGAAGAACTGAGGACCGTTATTGGCATAAATTATAAGTCCGTCGCCCGGGAACATAATGTCTCGAACGAGAGTATAGTCAGAATCATCACTCTCCCACAGTAATTCACCGTTCAAAGCACTGTAACCCTTTACTACCCCATAGTTAATTACAAGAAGAACCTCATCATCGGCAAACACCATTTCTGACATCTGGTAATCAGGATCCAATACAGTGAACAATTCCTCGTGGGTTTCAGTATCCCAGACATGTATGGTGCCGAGACTGTCTATAGCTGCAAGTCTAGTTCCGGAAGGACTGATAACAAAATCCTTTATCGAAGTTGCAAGTGAATAATTCCAAACTGCATCGATATTATTTCCGGATAATCCTACATATGCCAAAGAAGCTTCGGTTAAAGCTGCAACCGCTTCACCCGTGACGGGACGAGGATCATCAGGCCCCTGAGGAACGGCAGCAAGTGCGAGATACAAAGCATCAATCCTTCGCTCGTCTTCAAGGAGCGCATTGGCCTCACTTGCAAGATATCTGGACTGATTGGCAAGTGACTCCATATAAGCTTCGTCAATCTGCTTCTTACTGTGGGCCATATACAAACCGAATCCGATCGCTGCAGCCAGAAGAACCGCAGTTACAGCGATGAATCTTCTGAATCGATACTGTCTCTGACGTCTGACGAGCTCATCGTAAGAACATCCGATCAAAGCAGCTGCAAGTCTCGGAATCTCTTCCTTCTTCGCCTTCGAGAATTTCATTCTGTAGTCGCATGACAAGGGCTCTATCGGGGCCTTGATCGTATGAGTCTCACCGTTATATTCAGTTACCGTACGCTCATCGTACTTAAGCTCTTCAGGTACAACGTCATTAGGATCACCGTCGGCAAGTACCGTGAGAACATGATCCTTTCTGTGATTACGGAGGAAGTACTTGATCTCTCTTGTTACCCAGTGTGATTCCTTTGTGTTAGGAGAGCAGATTACGATGAGGTAATCCGCCTTTTCGAGGGCGCTGGAAATTGTGTCAGTGAGGTCGCTCGTAATAGGAAGCTCATCCTTATCGCGGAAGATACGCTCAATCTTTTTCTTACCCGTTTTCTTACGGATAGCAGTAGGTATGCGGAAGTGCTCGAGGCTTTTCTGAACGTGCTCGGCAACGCTCGAATCCAACGGAGCATGTCTGTACGAGATAAACGCGTTGTAGTAATCAATCATTTAACCTTCCCCCTAGTTCCAAGTTGATTATGTCATAACACTGCTGCAAGTACCAATACGTATATGATTCCGTGTAAAACTCCCGGTATCAACGACCGGTCCGTGTGTTTCACGAGCGGCATAACCGCAAGATAAGGAATACCGGTCGCACAAAGCCCCGCAAGACCGCTGTAGAAAATGTGCGAATTAAGCGGGAACATTCCGAAGATTAAAGCCGCGGCACACGGGATAAACATCAGTCCGATGATAAGCCTGTTGCCGAAGCAATTCTTCGCTCCCTGCCCCGCAGTTGATGACTTACGGGAGGCGTAGATAAGTCCTGTCGACAGCACCACGTCGAAGATAAGAAGAAGCGTGAGAAGTCCCGACGAGATTCCGGGATCAGTTATCTTGTGTACCCTAAGATCAGTTGTGAGCGAGAGCGTGTACATCACGAACAAGCCGATGATGACAGCAAGGAAAACCGCCTGGATCATTCCCGCTTTCTTAGGAACGAACTTGCCGTCCTTCGTAGTGATCCAGCTGAAGTTGATGATGAACAAGCACAGCATGAAAAGTTCAGGGATAAGCGCAAGTATCATGAGTATCGATGACTCAAGCATATCGAGGAAACTCGATGCGACAATGATAAGTGCAAGTGCTATCGAGATGCCTCCGATAAGTCCGAATACCCACTTCGATATCGGAGCTTTCTTCACATCGTTGCCTGTCGCGGAAAGACCGAGATTTGAAAGGAACAGAAGAAGTGAGATCACTCCAAGCGCGATTGAGATCCACGATAATACGAACCATGAATTGATGCGTCCGAATGAAGTCTCGCGTGTAGCTTCATCGATGTAAGTGACGCTTAAGTAACCCGCAAGTTCATTCTGGAACAAAGGTGAGAAGAAAAGCTTCGCGGGATCTCTTACCGGGAACGCTGACAATGAGAGCATACGATTCTGTCCGTTATCAACATAAACCTTGGATGCGAACAATCCGCCTCTTTGAATCGGGATACCGAAGATCGTATCGTCACCCGAGAGTCTCTCGTAGATAAGTCTTGCATCACCCATCTCGGCAGGCGTCTTAGAGTTATCGCGTCCCGCGAATATGGCAATGTCACATGAAGGATTACCGCTGGTAAGACCTGTCATGTACTCTTCGTTAAGTGTGGGACAGATCAGGATGAATCCCGATACATTCTCATTATCCTTGTACTCGTTAACGACAGACAAAGCCTGCTCGCCTACACCCACTACTACGATGTTTCCGTAATTCGGAAGATCGTGTCCGTAGTCCTGCACCTCATACTCAAAGCCTGCGGCATGAAGGGTGTTCTTAAGTGCAAGTGACGGGAGATTATTACTCTCGACACCAATTATTACGAGAACAGGATTCTTCGAGTTCTTGGCAGCTCCCGGAACAAGGCAAAGGATAAGCATGATGATCAAAGACACGGCAATGAGGCCAAGACTTATAAGCGAGATTGGAGCCTTCCTTCTCTGGACGCGTTCGTTCTTCATTAAGCGTCTCCGGGGCAAAGCTCGTTGCCGAGCTCTCTAATATCTTCAGGTCCCAAGATGAGGATCATGTCGCCGGGCTGAACAAGCTCGTCTATTCTTCTTACAAGATCTTTCTTGTCTGCGAAGAACTCGGCATTACCGCCTCTCTTGTTAATCTCATCTGCAATGTTCTTACTTGAGACCATGCCTTCATGGATTACTTCTCTGTCCGTGAATATCTCGGAGAATAGTATCTTCTCACAAGGAAGAAGGCTCGTTACGTACTCATCGAAAAGCGCATCTACACGGTTAAACGTAAGCGGCTGGAATACTACGAGAAGATTGTTGTGCGGCATGTGCATTGCAGCATCAATCGTAACTCTTGCAGCTGTCGGGTGATGTGCGTAATCAACTACGACTTCGGCGCCCTTGTATGTACCCTTGATCGTGAATCTTCCGTCAGCGCCTCCGAACTCGTTAAGTGCTTTTACAATGGCTTCTGCGGATGCCCCGTTAAGGTAAGCGCATGCAGATGCTATAAGTGCATTGCTGATGTTATGAGCACCGGGAACCCTAAGTTGAACGCGGCCGATCTTCTCCCCCATCGCGATGAGGTCAAAGCCCGGAAGTCCGTCTGTGTATTCTACGTTCTCAGCCTTGAAGTCTGCATCCTCTTCAACCGCGCATGTGATGACCTTAACGTTCTTCTGAGCGCGCTTGATAGATTCCTTGATATTGCTGTCTGTACCGGTAACGACAAGATTGCCGCCGTCGTCAATCTTGTTAATGAACTCAGCGAATACATCGATGACATCATCAAGTGTCGGATAGCAGTCAACGTGATCGTGATCGATATTAGTGATAGCAGCAGTTGTTGATCTGAACTCAAGGAATGAGCGCTTGAATTCACATGCCTCCGATACGAGAAGATCTCTTCCTGATCCCTGCTTTACTGTCGTACCGCCGATACCGTCGAAAGGAGCACCGAGATGAATGGTAGGATCAAGTCCCTCCTCGATAAGCATCATGGATGTCATGGAAGTTGTTGTTGTCTTACCGTGAGTTCCTGAGATGTTGATTACGTTCTTATAAGAGTTCGTCATAATACCGAGGAACTCTGATCTGTCGAATACTGTAATGCCCTTCTCCAAAGCTCTTGCAAGCTCCTTGTTATGAGGAAGGATCGCTGCTGTCTTAACGATATAGTCAGGCTCGAACTCGTCGATGTTCTCGGCTTCCTGTGAATTGTAGATGGTAATGCCGCTGTCGGCTAACATTTGTGTTCTCTCAGAAGGGTGATTGTCAGAGCCACCGACCTTGAAGCCGTAACCCTTAGCGAGAAGAGCGAGACCGCTCATTGAGATTCCGCCGATACCTACGAAGTAGATCTTGGCATCTTTCTTTAATTCATCAAGCCTGATTTCAGACATAGTTAATACTCCTCGTTAATAACTCAACTCAGAACATTATACTATATTATTTAAAATAAAAAGATTAAGATGCTGTGTCAGGAACCGCTTTAGCCTTGGGAGTCTTGTCCGAATATAGGATCTTAAGGAATATCGGCGTCAGAATTGAAGATCCGACGATGAGGAAGATAACCGAAGTAAAGTATGCGCCGCTTAACGCACCTACTGATAATGCACGCTGAGCAACGATCAATGCAACCTCGCCTCTGGTCATCATGCCGATACCGATCTTCAGCGTATCCTTACCCTTAAATCCGCATAAACGTGCAACAAGGCCGCATCCAATGATCTTGGACAAAAGTCCAACTAGAACGAAGCAGGCTGAGAAGAGCAGGATGCTCGGATCAACCGACTTGATATCTGTCTGAAGTCCGATGGATGCGAAGAACACAGGACCAAAGATCATGTAAGAATTGATGTCCATCTTACGGGAGATGTATGTGGAATCATCAAGTGAGCTCAAGATTACGCCTGCAACATAAGCACCTGTGATGTCAGCAACACCGAAGTACTTCTGAGCGCAGTATGACATGACAAAGCACAATGCAAGTCCGATGATCGGGATTCTTCTTGTATGCGGCCAACGCTTGTCGATCTTCTTGAATACAAGGTAGAACAGGTAGCCGAAGACCAAACTTACGAGGAAGAACAGACCGCTCATCATGAACGTCTTGCTTATATTCTGAGTGGGATCCTTCATACCGATTACGATGGTAAGAACGAAGATGCCGATAACATCATCAATGATAGCTGCGGACACAATGGTTGTACCAACAAATTCGCTGATCTTACCAAGTTCCTTCAGTGTCTGAACAGTGATGCTTACGGAGGTTGCCGTAAGGATCAATCCTACGAATAATGCCTTATAAAATTCTTCGTCACCCCAGGGTGCGAATCCATAGAAAGCCATATAGAGCAAAGTGCCTGAAACGAGAGGGACGAACACACCGGCACAAGCGATGAGCAAAGCCTTAATTCCGGTCTTTTTTAAGTCTGAGATACGTGTCTCAAGACCTGCAGTAAACATGAGAAGCATTACGCCGATCTCGGCCATATAGCCAAGGAAATCCGAGTAGCCTACAAGGCCCAACACGGAAGGTCCCACAAGAAGACCTGCAACGATCTCTCCTACTACCTGGGGAGCCTTGAGCTTTCTTGCGCAAAGGCCAAAGAACTTAGCCGCAATTATTATGATCGCAAGCGAT
>CAMJGB010000061.1 GCA_946405115.1 uncultured Clostridia bacterium
TACAAGTATTACCATTCCTATAGATGTTACACTAATAGGAATGGTAATACTTGGATTCTGTAAATGCTTTAATTCCTACTAATACGAAGAAGATAAGTACTGAGATATCAAGCGGTGACATAAGAAAACTCCTCCAAAAACGTTCGTTTGTTTGTTCTGAGAGGAGTATACCAAGCTATGTGTACCTTTATACGGACTGATTGTAAAAATACGAACAATTATCCGAGGTTAGACGCTCCGATCCTTGTTGCACCGGCTTCTATCATGGCCAAAGCGGCTTCTTTTGTTCTGATTCCGCCTGCTGCCTTGACCTCCAAAGTTGCTCCTGAGAAGTGCCTCATGAGCTTAACGTCATCGACTGTCGCACCTGCTGATCCGAAGCCTGTCGAAGTCTTGATGAAATCTGCTCCCTGGACTGTAACAATGTTACAAAGCATCTTTTTCTCGGTATCCGTGAGCAGGCAAGTCTCGATGATTACCTTGAGGATTGCGCCCTTCTTGTGCACTGCTTCGGCCAATATTCCGATCTCCGTGGCAGCCTCATCGAAGCGTCTGGACTTAATGAAGTTGACGTTGATCACCATGTCGATCTCGGTGGCTCCGTTCGCGATCGCATCGAGCGCCTCATACTTCTTAACAGCAGTAGTCGAATATCCGTTCGGGAATCCGATGACCGTACAGATGTTAAGTCTGCCGTTAGCCCTTCTTGCCGCATCCCTTACGAAGCAGGGCTGTACGCATACTGAAGCTGCGCCTTTCTCGATAGCTGTGTCGACCAAAGTCTCGATGTCTTTGGTGGTGGCAGTAGTCTTAAGGTTTGTCATGTCCACATAAGAGAAGATGTTCTCTTCCGAAAGCTCGTGGGGGATCCTTGCGACTGAAGAAGGGAAGTTTCTTCCGAGAAGCGCCGTGTAGACGATGGAAGCAACTGCACTAAATCCTGCAAGCTCGCCCAGGTTGCACGGAACATCGTAGCCGTCGCCGTAGATAAGAAGCGGCACGCACTCTCTGCTGTGGTCGGTAGAAGGCGTCGCGGGGTCGCATCCGTGGTCTGCGGTGACGATGAGCAGGTCGTCCCTGTTAAGAAGCGGGATTATCCTCTCGAGTGCATCGTCGAACTCATGCAAGGCATTAGCATAACCGCTTATGTCGTTTCTGTGTCCGTACTTCGCATCGAAGTCTACAAGGTTAACGAAGCAAAGTCCGTTGAAGTCGCAGTCGAGCATATCGATGAGACGGTGTATGCCGTCAGTATTTCCTGTGGTGGCGATCTTCTCCGTAAGTCCCCTGTAAGCGAACAGATCCTTGATCTTTCCCACGGAGATAACATCGAGTCCTTCGCGCTTTAACATGTCGAGCATGGTAGCGGAGGGTGCGGGGAGGGAGTAGTCCTTGCGGTTAGGTGTGCGGGTGAAGCCATTTTCGCTGTCGCCCACAAAAGGTCTCGCGATTACTCTTCCTACGGCATGTTCGCCTGTAAGGAAAGCACGGCACTTCTCGCAGATGCTGTAGAGCTCCTCGAGGGGAACCACTTCCTCGTGTGCCGCGATCTGGAACACGGAATCAGCCGAGGTGTAAAGGATTAGGTCTCCCGTCTCCATGTGCTGCTTGCCGTAGTCCTTGATGACCTCGGTGCCGCTATAAGGCTTGTTGCAAAGCACGCCTCTGCCGGAAACCTCCTTAAGCTTCTCCACAAGCTCCTCGGGGAAGCCGTCGGGATATGTGGGGAGGGGAGTGTCGGAGCATACGCCAGCGATCTCCCAGTGCCCTATGGTTGAATCCTTTCCTGCAGAAAGCTCTCTTATTCTGCCGTAAGCGCCCATGGGAGCAGGTATTTTATCCTGCGCTTTCTTCCACTTTAAGATGCGCTCATCGTCCTCTCCGTCTATATCGAAAAGCCCTAACTTTGAAAGTCCCGGGAAAGGCTTATCGGAGTCGGATAAAACTGCAGCCAAGGTGTTGCTGCCTTCATCTCCGAACGTCGCCTCGTCGGGCGCTCCTCCTAAACCGAAACTGTCAAGGATAACAAGAAAAACTCGTTTTGCCATTAGCTAATCTCCCAAAAGTATAGATGGTTCAAGTATACCGCTTGAATGCTCGTATTGTATAATAATCGGGTGCTTAAGAAAGATGAGAATGATATGAACGATAACGAGAACGAAGAAATAAGCTTTAAGGATTTTGACCTGTCGCCGGAGATTAAAGATGCGTTAAGGAAGATGGGTGTTAAGCGCCCCACTACCGTACAGCAGAAGGCGATCCCTCTTCTTATGGATGACATGAGCCTCATCGCGAAGGCTCCTACAGGAACAGGCAAGACATTCGCGTTCTCGATCCCGATCCTCGAATACCTCAACATGAATGTTGATTTTGTTCAGGCACTTATCCTTTGTCCTACAAGAGAGCTTGCACTTCAGATCGCATCCGAGATCAAGAATCTCGCACGCTTCATTAAGGGATTTAACGTCGTTGCCGTAATAGGCGGACAGAATATTAAGACTCAGCAGAATAAGTTAAGCCGTAAGCCCCAGGTCGTAGTAGCTACACCCGGAAGACTTCTCGACCTTGTCGACAGGAAGATGATCGACATAAGCGAGATATACACACTCGTTCTCGACGAGGCTGACGAGATGCTCAAGATGGGTTTCATTAAGGACATCAAGCGCGTGATCGCGATCACTCCCAAGGATAAGCAGATCGCATTGTTCTCCGCGACGATGCCCCGTGAGATACTTGATATCACATGGCAGTTCATGGAGGGTGCAGCGCAGATCGACGTTATGCCGAAGGCTGAAGATCACCCCAATATCGACGAGTACATCATCGAGGTTCCCGAGAAGGATAAGGCCGGCGCGATCATAAGCGTACTTGATGCCGAGCAGATCAAGAAAGCGATCGTGTTCTGCAACACCAGAACTCAGACTGAGAAGGTGTTAAGAAAGCTCGAGTCACACGGCATCTCCTGCGACATCCTTCACGGCAGCATCGGACAGGGCGGAAGAAACCGCGTCATGGACGGCTTCCGTAAGAATAAGTTCGACGTTCTCGTTGCAACGGATGTAGTCGCAAGAGGAATCGACGTGGATGATGTTGAGGCTGTATTTAATTACGATATTCCTAATGAGAATGAATTCTACCTTCACAGAATAGGCAGAACGGGACGTGCCGGAAGATCCGGTAAGGCATATTCTCTGGTGGCCTACATGGATAAGTCCAGAATGGAAGACATCATCAGATATACAGCTTGCAATCCGTCTGTCTACAATTTGCGTGGAAGTTTATAAAAAAACAACGAATTTGTTATTATTCGTACTTTTTTCTAGTTTACAATAACAATCAAGTACTGCCACGGAGGTATTAATATGCCCGAAATGACGCTTGATTGGTCAAAATACAAGAACACAGCGGTTGAGATTGCCCGCGCAGGTTCAGTTCTTCTTAAAAACGATAAAGAGACCTTACCGGTCGCGAAAGATGCGAAGATAGCGCTTTTCGGCAGGATGCAGGGTAACTACTACAAGAGTGGTACCGGCTCCGGCGGCATGGTTAATGTAAATCACGTTTACGACATAAGAGAAGGCCTTAAGGAGGCCGGTGCGAATCTTGATGAGGAACTCATCGAGATCTACAACGCATGGGAGAAGGAGAATCCCGTTGATCCCGGTGTGGGCTGGGGACAGGAGAGATGGTCCCAGGACGAGATGCCTTTGACTTCCGATGTTGTAGAGAAATTTGCGGCGAAGAATGATGTTGCTGTTGTAGTTATCGCAAGAACCGCAGGTGAGGACCGTGACAACACTGATCAGAAGGGTTCTTATTATCTTACTGACGGTGAGGAGCAGATGCTCGAGCTTGTCACGAAGGCTTTCACAAAGACAGTAGTGCTTCTTAATGTCGGCAATACCATCGACATGTCTTGGGTAGTTAAATACGATCCTGCTGCCGTTATGTATGTATGGCAGGCAGGTATGTACGGCGGACTTGCAGTAGGCGACCTCATTACAGGTGCCGCTACACCCTCCGGCTGCCTTACAGATACCATCGCATTCGATCTTGCGGATTATCCCGCAGGCAAGAACTTCGGTGCAGGCGACGGCATGAAGGACATCTACGAGGAAGATATCTTCGTAGGCTACAGATACTTCTCCACGTTCGCTCCCGAGAAGGTACAGTACCCCTTCGGTTACGGCCTTTCTTATACTACTTTCGATGTTTCCTGCGCGGGCTTCGAGAATAACGACGGCACCGTTAAGGTTAAGGCTAAGGTAACTAACACGGGCTCCTGTGACGGCGCGAAAACCGTAATGCTTTTCGCTGATGCTCCCATGGGCGTGCTTACAAAAGCAGCAAGAGTTCTCGTGGGATTCGCGAAGACTAAGAGCCTCGCTCCCGGTGCAAGTGAAGTCGTAACCATTGAAGCTTCCGTCGACAGATATACTTCCTACGATGACGACGGCAGACTGGGACTTGGCACAGGATGGATGCTCGAGAAGGGCGTCTACAGCTTCATGCTCGGCAACAACGTAGCTGACGTTGCAAAGGCAGGCGAGATCGAGATTACTGAGAACAAGGCAGTAGAGTGCCTTAAGTCAGCGTTGAAGCCTGTTGAAGCTTTCAAGAGAATGACCAATAACGGAACGGAGGATGTTCCCGTAAGAACACACGAGAATATATCTGACAGACTCGAGGGATTAAGTCCTGAGATTCCCCAGACGGGCGACAAGGGCATCAAGCTTGCTGACGTTAAGACAGGCAAGAATACTATCGACGAATTTGTTGCTCAGCTTACTGATGCAGACCTCTCGCTCATGATCAGAGGAGAGGGCATGAGCAGCCCTAAGGTAACGACCGGTACTGCTGGTGCATTCGCAGGTTTGTCCAACCACCACATGGAGCTTGGAATCCCTACGGTATGCTGTGCCGACGGCCCTTCCGGAATGCGTATCGACAGCGGCAAGAAGTGCTTCTCTCTGCCTTCCGGTGCATGTATCGCTTCCACGTTTGATGTTGATCTCGTAGAAGAGCTGTTCATTTGCTTCGGAATCGAGATGTTAAGCAATCAGATCGATGCGATTCTTGGCCCCGGAATGAACATTCACAGATACCCTCTTAACGGAAGAAACTTCGAGTACTTCTCAGAGGATCCTCTTGTTACAGGAATTATGGCTGCAGCTCAGCTTAAGGGTCTTCACGAGAACGGCGTAACTGCCGTAATCAAGCACTTCTGCTGCAACAACAGAGAGACTCACAGAAGATTCATGGATTCCGTTGTTTCCGAGAAGGCACTCCGTGAGATCTACCTTAAGGGCTTCGAGATCGCAGTTAAGGAAGGACAGGCAAGAAGCATTATGTCCGTATATAACAAGATCAACGGAGTATACGGAACTGCAAACTATGAGCTTAATACAGAGATCTTAAGAAACCAGTGGGGATACGACGGAATCGTCATGACTGACTGGTGGGCATTCATCGAGAAGGTGCCGGATGTCATGCACAGAGCAGAGGCTTTGACGGAGCACTCCCTGATGGCTAAGGCTCAGTGTGATCTGTTCATGGTCTGCTCCCAGGTTGAAGACGGCAATGTCGATGAGAGTGATGTTATCGAAGCACTGAAGACAGGCAATACAGACAGAGTTACCCGTGCGGAGCTTCAGCGCAATGCCAAGAACATCTTGAGGTATGCTTTGCAGACTCCTGCAATGGACAGACTCATGGGCAACGAGATCAAGGTTAATCACGTTGACTGCCCGTTCGCAGATGATGTTGTTGTAACCAAGGTAGACAGTTACTACAAGCTTTCGGCCGATAAGGAGTCGATCATCGAAGTTGATGTTGATACATCCGCAGGCGGTGACTTTACATTCGGTATCGATTCTGACGATCCGGGACGTTATTCCGTTATCCTTACGGGAAGATCAGATCTTAACTCACTTGCTCAGATCCCGATGACGGTTTACTGCTCGAGCATTCCTTTCAGCGTAGTAACGTGGAACGGTCTTGAGGGACACACGGGAACTCAGGAGACGGAATTCATGATGCTTTCAAGATACAACGTATTCAGACTCCACTTCGGAGGCGCAGGCGTTAAGCTCATCTCCGTGAAGATCAAGCTTAAGGTAAGAGCAGAGGATGATCCGTTCTTTAAGGCACAGTAATTTGCGCTGATGAATACTTATATAAATAATGTTAAAATGGTAGTCGGTCGTTTAAACGGCTGACTATTATTTTGGAGGCTTACTTATGAGACGAGATTATTTCATATGCGTTTTTCTTCTCTGCATATGTTTATCGCTCTTCTATGTATGCTTTTTACCTTTGTATTTTGTGTATGGCGAGATTGTACCCCGCGAGTTCGGTCCGGTTGAGACAACCGTAAGCTGGATCTTCTTCGCGATGGTCTTCGCCGTACTTCCTTTATACGCAGCAATAAAGAAGAAGTTTTGGATGAGTGCAGGTCTTGCCGTTTACGGTATAGTTGCTTCTCTTCCCGTATGGCTTTTGCCCGGCATGGCAGACAAGCTCGGGGGAGAGGATGCAAGCATCGTTGCGGTAATCTGGGCTTTCCTTCTTAAGGCGATTTACGGCATGGCAGAAGCTCCTTTTGCTCCTATCACGAGAGCATTCGGTGACAAGGTTACCGAGGGACTTCCGAGGTGGATTATGCCGGTGGCTCTTGTTATCTACGCAGGATGCCAGCTGTTCAGATTCTATCGCAATGCATACCGTGCAGAGCAGCTTGACCCCATGAAGGCCATAGACAAGACTTCAATAGAGAACGGTCCGAGGAATGTCCGCAAGGCAGCGATCCCCGAGGTTCTCGGAACAGTAATATCCGCACCCGATACATCCGCGAATACGCCCGCAGCGTCTGATAATGCGGAAGATAGACCGGAAGGATAAATCTGTTATATAATCTTACGACTTTAAATATCGGAGAATAAAGAATGGCAAAGAACACTAAGCACTGGGAAAAGATGATGTCGAGTGAGAGCGACCGTAAGGTTGCCAAGGCAGGACAGGATCCCCTCGAAGTCGGACTTTCCGAGATGTCCTGGTTCCAAAGACAGACCAGGAAGGTTAGAAAGACCATAGAGAAGACACGTGAGACTTTCGGTGAGGAAGTCGGAAACTCCATCACATCCGGTGTTCTTGCAATCTACTTTCTGTTCATGATCCCCTTCGCTTCAGTTCATTCCTATGTTAAGGCACCTGAAGGAAAGGAAATCTACGATGCTTTCGGCATAAGCTTCTTCCTTGTATTCGGATTCTTAGCTTCGCTTTTTACAACGATCTATCACTTCCAGAAGCCCGGTACTCTTCACAAGAGAGTATTCGCGAAGCTTGACCACATCATGGTCTATTATGCAATCCTTGGTGTATTCACACCTCTTTGTCTCTCATTGGTCGGAGGCGGATGGGGTATCGGTATCCTTATCGCAGAGTTGGCTCTCGCGCTTCTCGGAACATTCCTCATGATATTCATGTATCCCGATAACAAGATCGGAACAAGATTTGCATTATCGATCTACATCGTAATGGGACTTCTCGGTCTGTTTATCCTGAAGCCCTTGCACGCTGCAGCAACAACCGCATCGTTCTGGCTTATTATTGCAGGTACGCTCGTATATGTTGTCGGTTTGTTCTTCTACTCCGGTAAGAAGTTCAAGTTCTCACATATGGTATGGCACTTGCTCGTAGCCGTAGCAAATGTGTGCCATGTTCTGGCTTTGGTTTATTTTTTCAGATAAGCAGGATATATCACAATGAAATTACTTATTATTAACCCCGGTTCCACATCAACAAAAGTAAGCCTTTTCGAAGATGAGGAAGTACTTTTCGAGAAGAGTCTTTTCCATGATGCAGACGAGCTTTTGAAGTTCCCGCACGTAAACCTGCAGATGCCGTTCCGCTATCAGGTTATTCTCAACATGCTGAGCGAAGAGAACGTAGACCCTGCCTGCATCGATGCTTTCGTAGGAAGAGGCGGCAGCGCTCACACTCAGCCCGGCGGTATCACGAAGATCGATCAGAAGATGTACGACGACACTGAGGCTGCAGTCGGAGGCTCGGAGCACCCTGCCAAGCTCGGCGTAATGCTTGCTTGGAAGTTTGCTCATGAGTACAACAAGCCTGCGTTTACATTGAATCCCACTAACGTTGACGAGTACTGCGATTACGCAAGACTTACGGGTATCAAGGGCGTGTACAGAGTTTCACACTCACATGTACTTAACCAGAAGGCAGTAGCTGAGTACCATGCGAAGAAGCTCGGTAAGAAGTACGAGGACTTAAACCTCATCGTAGCTCACATCGACGGCGGTATCACGGTAGCTGCACATGATCACGGCAGAATGGTAGACGGCAACATGGGTGCTGACGGTGAGGGTGCTTTCACTCCTACAAGAATCGGCTCCGTTCCCGTTCTTGCTTTGCTTGATTACATTGATGAACACGGCACGGATGCTGTACGCCTCCGCTGCTCACGTGCAGGCGGATTCGTAGATCTGTTCGGCACTGCAAATTCCGACACTATCCACGAGCTTGTTGATGAGGATGACTACAAGGCATCGCTCGTATGGAACACAATGCTTTATCAGATCTGCAAGATAATCGGCGAGATGAGCTGTGTACTCTGCGGCAAGGTAGACGGCATCCTTCTTACAGGCGGACTTTTAAGATTCGACGACGTGCGTGCAACCATCGAGAAAAGATGCGGCTTCATCGCACCCATAAGCGTATATCCCGGAGAGATGGAGCAGGAGGCTTTGGCTCTTCCTGCACTTGCAGTTCTCCGCGGCGAGAAGGAACCTTTGACTTACCAGGGTAAGGACGTTTGGCAGGGATTCGAAGGAATCGACCTGTAATACAAGGAGGGCTATGACATGAGCAGACTCATCGAAAAGATCAAGGCTAAGGCAGCATCTGACGTTAAGAAGATCGTACTCCCCGAGGGTGACGAGAAGCGTACCGTAGAGGCAGCTTCCATCCTTAAGAAGGAAGGTCTTGCTGAGCCTATCCTCCTCGGAGATCCCGCTTCGGTTAATGCAACTGCATCCGAGCTTGGCGTAGATATCACAGGCATCGAGATCATCGATCCTGCTACAAGCCCCAAGGCTTCCTCTTATGCAGGCGCTCTCTACGCTCTTCGTAAGGAGAAGGGTGTTACTTTGGAAGATGCAGAGAAGCTCGTTGCTGATCCCATGTACTACGGAATCATGATGATCAAGCTTAACGAAGCAGACGGTCTTGTATCCGGTGCCGTTCACACAACAGGCGACATGCTTCGTCCCGCATTGCAGATCATTAAGACCAAGCCCGAGATGAAGGTCGTATCTTCAAGCTTCCTCATGGACTGCCCGAACAGCGACCTCGGCGAAGACGGACTTCTCGTATATTCAGACTGTGTAGTAATGCCTTGTCCTTCTGCTGACGAGCTTGCTTATATCGCTATCGCTACAGCTGATACGGCTAAGAGATTGTGCGGCTTTACAGAACCCCGTGTAGCAATGCTCTCATTCTCAACAAAGGGATCTGCAAAGCATGATCTCGTTACTAAGGTTCAGCAGGCTGTTGCCAAGGCACATGAGCTCGCACCTGATCTTCTCCTCGACGGTGAGATGCAGTTCGACGCAGCTTTGGTGCCCGAGATCGGCGCAAGCAAGGCTCCCGGCAGCCCCGTAGCAGGACGTGCAAACATTCTCGTATTCCCTGACCTTCAGGCAGGAAATATCGGTTATAAGATCACACAGAGAATCGGTGGGGCAGAGTGCTTCGCAGTTCTTCAGGGCCTTCAGAAGCCCTGTAACGATCTTTCCCGCGGCTGTTCCGTTGAGGATATCGTTAACACAGTTGCCATGACAGCCGTTCAGGCTCAGGATGCCTGATCTAAGGTTGAATTGATTGCTTTGACCGCGGTCGTTTGATCGCGGTTTTTTGTTGTAAATGTAAAATCCGTTTACATAAGGTTTACTAAATGTGACGTTTGTTCACGCCCATATAATTAATTTGA
>CAMJGB010000062.1 GCA_946405115.1 uncultured Clostridia bacterium
CCACGCTGACTCATTCGATACTATTTTGGCTGACATCAGAGAGATGCACGAGACAGACCCTGAAGAAGAGGTTAAGCAGGGCTATGTTGACTTCTATTATGTCTTCGTAATTCCTCTTGCTGCTTTGGTTGCTTATGAGTTCATAAGCCTTAAGAGGAGGGGATAAGACATGAAAAGATTTGTAGCTGCAATCTGGACTCTTATCGCCATATTCCTTGCGATCCTTTTGCTTGCTGACTACAGCAACAACAAGATGATCGAGAAGTTCGATAACGGCATTTATGAGCAGAATCCTCTCGGATTCTTAGGTTTCACGGAGCCCTATGTAAATTCATATAACCGAGGCAATATCTACTATGCTTTGGGTCAGTACGATCTTGCCGAGAATGAATACGAGCAGGCTATGAGAAGTGAACTTGAGGATCGTCAGGACTGCCGACTTCGAGTTAACTATGCTCTGTCCATGGTCGAGCAGATCGATCCCAATAACATTACTGAAGAGAATCTGGATGATGTCCTTGCCATCCTGGATGCTGCAAGAGACGTTCTTTGTGAGAATGGCTGTGCATCAAGAGACGATAACAGCGGTCATTATCCTGACGCCCAGACATTGAAGAATGAGATTGATGAATTCGAGCAGTCTTTGCTTGAGCAGTTTGGTGAGGATCCTGAACCGACACCGACACCCGGTGATGGTGATACTCCTACACCTACCCCTACGCCTGAGGGAGGAGAGACTCCTACTCCTACGCCCGGAGACGGTGATACACCTACCCCTACACCTGACGGCGGCCAGGGCGATACACCTACACCTACTCCGGGTGACAGCGGTGAAGATCCTACACCTACACCTGATTCCGGAGAACCCGGTGATACTCCTACGCCTACACCCGGCGGTGGTGGCGAAGGCGGAGCCACACCTACTCCTACCATGACTCCTGAGGAAGAGATCATGTATATCCAGGGCTTGGGTCAGGCTGAGCGTTACGAAGGTGCGAACGGAACTCCGGACGATACTTCGACAGCGTACGGCAACAACGGAACTCCCTGGTAAACCGAAGGTTTCTTGCAAGACGGTTATTGACCGTGATATTATCCCGTTATGGCAGCCAGAAGTTATGACATGGATCCGGAACGTAATGTTCTTAATACCAAAGATCCGGACGACAAGACAGGCTTCGTTATAAAGACAGACGAGGAAAAGCGCAAGATCATGAGATCAGGCCGTTATGAGTCTGTCGAATTTACGGAGACTTCATTGGCCTACGGCGATCCCTTCGAGGACGAGGCTCTCATTTCAGGTCAGGTTAAGCCTTCTGTTACTGCTGTTTATGATACGGGTTATGACGGTAAGCCTAACGTTTACGATCCTTCCAAGGACCGTGTTAAGGAAGTTAATAACACCGACTCTTTCGACCGCACAGAACAGATGGGAATCCTTTCCAAGGAGTCATTTGCCACTCCTCACTTCTTCTCGAATCCCGTGGATCTTACGATAGGATGTGTCATCTTCGGTCTCGTTATTGTTCTTGAGATAATCGGACTTATCATCGTGTTCTGATGCATTTCGTTGATGCCAAAGGAATACTGACCAATAATCTCGGCTTTTGCGGTATGAATATCTATCGCGGGTGTACCCACGGTTGTATTTACTGTGACAGCAGAAGCAAGTGCTACCAGATGAAGCATCTTTTCGAGGATGTTGAAGTAAAGCAAAATGCCCCCGAACTTCTTGCAAAAGCGCTTAAGTCCAAGCGTAAGAAGTGCATGATAGGCACGGGTTCGATGTCAGATCCTTACATGCACTGCGAGGAGCAGCTTAAGCTTACGAGGAGGTGCCTTGAGGTTATCCTTGAGCACGGCTTCGGGCTTGCCGTGCAGACCAAGTCCGACCTTATACTTCGTGACATTGATCTTCTTGATGAGATTAACCGCAAGTCGAAGTGTGTTGTTGAGATGACGTTAACTACATACGATGATGAGCTTTGCGCCATACTTGAGCCTAATGTGTGTAATACCAAAAGGCGCATAGAAGTTCTCGGGAAGATGGGGGAGCGCGGCATACCTTTGGTGGTGTGGCTTACCCCGATACTTCCTTACATAAATGACACGGAGCAGAACATAAGCGCCATCCTTAACGAGTGTGTAAGACTTGGGGTTAAAGGCATCATCTGTTACGACATGGGACTTACCTTAAGAGAGGGCGACCGTGAGTACTACTACAATGCTCTCGAAAAGCATTTCCCGGGACTTAAGGAGCGTTACATAAGAGAGTACGGCTACTCCTATGAGGTGCCGAGTCCGAGGAGCAGAGAGCTCATGAAAATGCTCCGCGATACATGCAAAAAGAACGGCATCATGTATAAGCCTGACGAAGTGTTCTCATACCTTAATGATTTCCCCGAAAAGTATAGACAGATAAGCATTTTTGACTTGGGCGGGTAATTGTAATTTACCCCTCATTCTAGTATCATCAAAACAGTTTATTATTTTTCCAGGAGGGTAGTAGTATGTCGTCAGTTACCGTTTGGCTGACAGTCCTCTGCGTAACCGTCGTTGCAATGGTTTATGTGTTCTGGAATTATGCCAGAATCAAACAGATGCCCGAAGGTACAGCAGAGATGTCCGAACTTGCCGGAATTATCAGATCCGGTGCAGAAACGTTCCTTAAGACAGAGTTCAAGTACATAGGTATTGTTCTCATCGCAGTAGCAGTTATCTTCTGCTGCGTTATCGAGAAGACAGCCGGTGTCTCATTCCTCATCGGAGGCTTCATGAGCTCCATCGTTTGTATCCTCGGTATGAAGAGTGCCACATATGCCAATGTAAGAACTTCCAATAAGGCAAGAGAGTCCCTGTCCATCGGTGAGACGGTTAAGGTTGCCCTCTGCGGAGGTTCCATCAGCGGACTCGCAGTACAGTCTTTCGGTATGTTTGGTCTTATCCTCGTACTCCTCCTTGGAGAATTTGTATTTAAGGACGGCGGTGTTTCTCATACAGCTGAGAGCAGCGGTTTCTTTGTAAACCTCATCTGCAATCCTACGATGATGCGTATCTCCACATACTCACTCGGATGTTCAATCGTAGCCATGTTTAACCGTGTTGCCGGCGGTAACTACACAAAGGCAGCAGATATCTCCTCTGATATCCTCGGTAAGCTTCGTCATGACCTCCCTGAGGATGACTCCAGAATTCCTAACACAATCGCTGACTTCATCGGTGATAACGTAAACGATATTGCAGGTAACTGCTCTGACTTGCTCGAGAGCTTTGTTGCTACGATGTCCGCTACTATCATGATCGCCGTTACTCTCTATCAGGTTGCAGTTCATAAGGGACTTTCAATCGAAGAGGGTGCTTTCATCAATGCTTCACTGTTCCCGATTGCTCTTGCTTGCTGCGGACTTATCGGATGTCTCATCGGTCTTGGAATCGCTAACTTCAAGAAGATGGGTGACGATCCTTCAAGAGAACTCGATCTTTCCACATGGATCTCTGCAGGTGTTACTGTCGTTCTCGGCGGTGCTGCTGCATATTATCTTTTCCACAATTACGATCTTTCTGCTTACAGCTTCAGATTCGGATGGGCATCCCCTTGGATCTCTTCCGTTCTCGGTATCGTGAGCGGTGTTGCTATCGGAATCATCACAGAGTACTACACAGCTACAGAGCACAAGCCTACAAGAGAGCTTGCTGAGATCTGTACTGAGGGTGAGGCTTTCGTTGTTACTAAGGGTGACGCTATCGGATCAAGATCCTGTTTGCTTCCTGTACTTCTCATCGGTATCTCACTTCTTGTATCAGGTACTATCTGCGGTACATACGGTGTTGCCATTTCCTCACTCGGAATGCTCGCATTCGTAGGAGCTACTGTTTCCATTGATGCATTCGGACCTATCGCTGATAACGCAGGCGGTCTTGCTGAGGCTTGCCACCTTGCACCTGAGGTTCGTGCTATTACGGATAAGCTCGATGCAGTAGGTAATACCACGGCTGCTATCGGTAAGGGCTTCGCTATCGGTTCTGCTGCATTTGCTACAGTATCTTTGATCACAGCTTATGTAGGTCAGTATACAGAGCTTGGTACAGATCCTATTCTTAACTTCGCATCATTCGCAGTTATCGCCGGAGGTATCATCGGCGGTTCACTCGTTGAGTATTTCTCTGCTGTACTTACAGATAACACTATCGACTCCGCTAAGCTCATGGCTGACGAGGGTGATAAGCAGATGTCTGTTCCCGGCGTGCTCGAGGGTAAGGTTAAGCCTGACTACAACAAGATGATCGCAATGGCTGCAAGAGAAGCTATCAGAAAGATGGTAGTTCCTTCAATCCTCGCTCTTGTTATTCCTGTAGTCGGCGGTATCCTCTTCGGCGTACAGTTCGTCGGAGGTCTCCTCGTAGGTGCTACGGTTGTTGCTATCCCGAGAGCTATCTTCATGGGTAACTCCGGCGGTGCGTTCGACAATGCCAAAAAGTACATCGAGTCCGGACAGCTTGAAGGCCACGGTAAGGGCTCAGCAGCTCATAAGGCATCCGTTACAGGTGACACTATCGGTGACACACGTAAGGACGTTGTAGGTGTTGCTCTTGATATCTTCATCAAGATGATGTCCACGGTTGCTAATACATTGGCTCCTATCCTTAAGAACATCTCATTGTTCAGATTCTGATAAGAGCTTGAATTAAGTTTATGGAGACCGCTTCACAATGTGGGGCGGTCTTTTTATGTTAGAATTCCTTAGAGGTTATGATGCTGATAAGAAAGATTACATCGTGGGTTTTGATATTAAGTCTTGTCTTTGCCGTCTGTGACATTACGGAGCGTAAGGATACGCCCGGAAATGAAGTAGAGGTAATAGAAGAGCTTATTGCTGATTATGCAGAAAACGGCGGGGAGACAGGACAGTATTCTGATGACCTGTTCGCTGAGCTATCTTCAGAAGATCCCGTTTTAGCTGACAGGTGGCAGAATATCTTTAACAGCTGGGATTATGTTAATTCCGGTCTTGTAATCAACAGTGATGTATTGCCCGAAGGTCTTGATGATTCAAGTGCGCTTTGCATCGTTGTGTTAGGGTTCCAGCTTAATCCCGACGGCAGCATGCAGCAGGAGCTGATTGACAGACTTGAGGTTGCACTTGCGAGCGCACAAAGATATCCGAATGCTTATATCGTATGTACCGGAGGCGGTACGGCTTATCTTAATCCCGATGCAACTGAGGCAAGACAGATGGCAAGGTGGCTTGGAAATCACGGCATCTTAAGATCCAGGATCATAGTAGAGGGAAGATCATTAAGCACGGCTCAGAATGCGATGTTTACATATCAGCTGCTGCAGGAAAGATACCCTCAGGTTAATCAGATAGCTGTTGTATCGAGTGATTATCATATAGCGACAGGAACGCTTGTGTTTGAAGCGTGGGCTGAGCTTATTGCAGATGAACCCGGATGCCCTGACTATGAGGTGGTCTCAAATGCATCATGCTTCGCACAGACTTACAATCTTAACTATATGTTCCAGGCAGGTGCTTTGTATGAGATGGTCGGCAACCCTGACCGTGCCAATGATATGTACCGCGTAGGATACTGATATACCTTCAGATTGCCGCAACTTGTAACCATTAAGACACGAACGGTCGCAACTTCATCTGATAAAATAAAATATATTATTGTCTGATTCAGAGGAGTTATTATGGATTTTGAATTCAGTACAGACGGATTTTTGCCATATGATTCGTTCGATTATATATATAAAGACAGAAAGCTTCCCGAGTTTGGTGAGGCGGTTTCTCCATATTCAAGAACATTATCTTCATGGAAGTTCTTCCTGGCTTCGGATGAGAGCCAGATGCCTTTTGGATTTGAGTCATTGTCATTCGATGATTCCGATTGGGATATCATAAATGTTCCTTCCACCTGGCAGACAGAAGGTTACGGCCTTCCTCAGAACCTACTTTACAATTATCCTCAGGAGTTGGAGAAGATCACCAAGCGCGGCGAGGATTCCATAAGCGATAAGTACATAATGAAGTCTACCAACGAGTCGAACGACGAAGTCGGTATATACAGAACAACTGTAGTCTTCACACCGGAAGACATCGACAGAGCAATCTACTTTGAAGCATCGGGTATCTGCGGAAGCTTCGACCTTTATCTTAACGGTCAGCTTATGACCGAGTCTCACAGTGTAATGACAAGAAAGAGAATCCTTCTTTCCGACAGCGCAAGACCCGGTACGAACCAGATTGCAATCGCTGTATACAGATGGGACAGAGAGAAGTACGGACATGTAATCAAGGAACTCATGAACTTCGGATTCTCAGGTATCATCAGACCTGTAAGGATCGTAACTGAGCCTTTGCTTGAGATATCCAATCTTCACCTTAACATATCCAATGTTCCGGATGCTTACGTTAACCAGCTCGATATCATCAATCCGAACAAGGAGACAAGCGAATTGTCCACTAAGATTAAGTCTGGATTGAACAGGGCTAATTTCTCGGTTACTGCTGATTTTAGGGTAAGAAACCACACGGATGTAATAATGCCTTATCAGCTCAGCATATCTCTTATGGAGACAAGATCTGAGTACGATCCGTACAAGCTTCCTCTTGTTCAGATAAGCATTCAGTCACAGGCCGGAGGAACGGCTGAAGCAAGAAGCACAAGAAGAGACAAGGTTGAGTTTGTCGCTTTGGATGTTGCTACTTGGAATGATGCAGCACCGGTTCTTTATGATCTCATCATTGAAGTGCTTGATTCAGAGGGAAGAGTAATCTGCGTTAAGAAGAAGAGATTCGGCTTCAGAACGGCAGAGATCCTCGCTGATAAGTTCCATATCAATGATGTACCGGTTAAGCTTAACCTCGTACGTTACTATGAATTCGATCCTAAGGGTGGTATAAGTGTCCCGCTGCCCAGATTCCGTCAGGATATCATCCTCATGAAGCGCTGCGGTATTAACGGCGTTATAGGCGAAGGATTCCCCTTGAGCGATGAGTTTCTTAACCTTTGTGACCAGTATGGTCTTTATGTAATCGCATGCGGTGACAGAAAGTTCATGAGAGATTATGCGGAAAGTGCGGTTAACCATCCTTCCGTAGTAATGTGGGCTTTCAGTGATTACCGTTATAACAAGGATAAGTGCCTTAAGATCAAGAATGAGATCAAGTCCGAAGTTGATCACGCTAGGTCATGGTACTGTGCTGTTGATGAGACTAAGACCATTTCTGATATTCTTCCTTTCCCGAATGAGACAGGTATCGTTTATGGGCCCTGGGAAGACTTGTGCCTCGACAGAGCGGAGATCTTTGCCAAGAACAAGACGGGGAAGAGCATTTTCGATACTATTCCCGGAAGAAAGCGTTTCCCTGATGACGGCGCAGACTACAAGTGGATCCACCATGCTGACCTCGTTGGAGGTAAGAATAAGGACGACAGCTGTATCGGTCAGGGTATCGTTGATGCTGACAGAAACCCACACCCGATCTATCTTGATATCAAGAATCAGTGCAACACGATCAATATCTTCTCGCACCCCGAAGATCCGTCTACTTTGACGCTTCGTAATGCGCACCCGTTCGCATATACGTCAGAGCTCTTGCTTGAGTGGCAGGTGCTCCTGGGCGGTCATATCGTAATGAACGGAAGAGGTACTATCCCTGAGATCGAGCCTTACGGAACGAGAACTTTGAAGTTCCCGATCAATATTGATAAGTTCCTTGAGGACGGATGGGCAGACGGCAAGCCTGAGCTCGTTGAGCTTTACATGAACCTTCTGTCACACCAGATCCTTTTCTCGATCACTATGAAGCTTGCCAAGGACACATACTATGCCAAGGAAGGCTTCGAGGTCGCATTCTATCAGGACGTTATCTCTCAGGACTGCGGACTTCCGGGCGGAGGACAGGCTAGAACTGTAGCTGCTATTGAAGAAGCTAAGCCTGAAGTAAGTTCAAGAGCACTTCCTGCTCCTGAGGTTAACGAGGATAACTTCGACGGTTCGCTTACTGTCATGGAACAGGCTCCGGAAGAAGAGGTAGCCGAGATTTCCGTAGACGGATTGGAGGCTGCTATTGCTGCTGATGAAGCTTTGGAAGAGACTTCCGTTGAGAAGATCGATACAACCGAGCTTATCGCAAGTCCTGACAGCCTTAACATCAAGGAAGAGTATACGAATATCCGCTTCTCACGCGTCGACGGTGCATTGTGCGGAATCACATCACACGGTATCGAGTTCCTTAAGGGTTCCATGATGCCGAGCTTCTACAGATGTCCTTCCAATATCGACCGTACGGACAGAAGCTTCGTATTATCAAGAACAATCTTCTCGAATGAGAGTGACTACGAGCAGATTCAGAAGTCCATCAAGTTCGACGGCATGCAGTACAGCAGCTCGAACGGTGTATTCTCACTTGTATCCCGTTATAAGTCATTCGCATTCAAGGATTATATCTATGTAGCATACGAGATTCCTTCATCGGATACTATTCTTGTAACGCTCAGCTTTACTCCTAAGTATGACCTTGTAAGATACGGATTCAGAGTTCCCGTATCAAGAGATGACATGGTTTGTACATGGTACGGAAGAGGCCCCGGAGAGTCCTATTACGACCGTAAGAACGCTACGCGTATCGGTCAGTTCTCCGCAGGTGCAGACAAGATCTTCCATGCATATGCAAGACCTGCTGAGAACAGCTCTCATACTGACACAGATGCAGTAAGACTTGAGTCCTCACAGGGAAGTTCATTCGTTGTAAGAAGAGTTACATCGGACAAGAAGTTCGACTTTACGATACTGCCTTTTACACCTGAGCAGATGAATGAGTCTTTGCACGATGAGCTCCTCATGAAGAATGATTTCTGTGAGCTTCTCATCGACTTCTGTTCTAAGGAAATCGAGCGTACTGACACGAATACGACGAATCTTCCGTTAAAGAAAAACGTCCCCTATAAGGAGACGTTTGAGATCAAGATCAACGAGAGGTAATGCTGATCAGACATTAAATCTGAACAGTACTACGTCTCCGTCCTTCATGACGTATTCTTTTCCTTCGGAACGGACAAGACCCTTTTCCTTACAAGCTGCCATGGAGCCCAATCCTACGAGATCGTCATAGGATACAACTTCTGCACGGATGAATCCTCTCTCGAAGTCGGAATGGATCTTACCTGCAGCCTGAGGAGCCTTTGTGCCTTCCTTGATAGTCCATGCACGAACTTCCTGGGGACCTGCTGTTAAGTAGGAGATAAGGCCGAGAAGCTTATATGAAGCCTGGATCATCTTATCAAGACCTGCGGAATCAAGACCTAAGTCATCGAGGAACATCTGACGGTCTTCGTCATCGAGTTGGCTCAATTCCTCTTCGATCTTAGCGGAGATAACTACTACCTGAGCACCTTCCTCGGCAGCAATCTTCTTTACTGTGTTTACATAGGGGATATCATCATTGCCTATATCGTCTTCCTTGATGTTGCAGCAATAAAGAACAGGCTTCATTGTGATGAGCTGAAGATCCTTTGTGAATTCCATCTCGTCAGCATCAAGCTCAACGGATCTTGCAGACTTCTCTGCTTCGAGTGCAGCGTAGATCTTCTCATATACATCGAGAGCAGCCTGGTATGTCTTATCGCCGCCCTTCATCATCTTCTTTGTTCTGTCGATGCGCTTCTCCATTACTT
>CAMJGB010000063.1 GCA_946405115.1 uncultured Clostridia bacterium
TTATGAATAGCTTAATGTAACGAGATTACATCATATGTAGCATAGTATTGCATAATCTTGATAAGTTGAAATGAATTTCATAAAAGTCATCTGACACGGTATCCCTTGCACTCTATATCGAGGTTGCATGACTGAGTCCGATTGGCCAGTACTTTGATTGAAATGATAACGATGTTGATTGTGCATAACAGCTTGGATTCAAGTACATTGGATACCCTTTGACGTTGCTAAATTCATCGGATGGAGGGATGTCCGAAACTGTCCCAATAATGTTCTCTTTACTGTGAGATAATAACGTTGAACATGAAAGTGTTCTGTGTTTTGTTCGTTGTAGTGTTTGCATTTCATATTAATCCTCCTTTCTTTGGAAGTCCCGCCTTTGCCTGCGGGACTTTTTCTTTGTTCCGCGACACTAGCTTTTCGATGTGTTGCTTAAGCTACAGTAGGGGGCTTGATTGCTCATTGTTGTGGTGTGGTGGTGATGGTGTAATGAGGTTGTTGTTACTAAGTTCAAGGAGGAAAACAAAAATGGAACTGGCAATTGGAACAAAGACGTTGAGTGAGCTTACTAAGGAGTACAAGGAGCTTCTTTCTTTCGGTTACGTTATGGGCTTCGGTACTAGAACTTATTGGACGCTTACTAAGAAGTACGAGTGCTCACCTGAGGCATTGTGGATTCATCTTTCACTTAAGGAGAAGATCCTTCTTTGGCACGTTGAGCATGACTTGATCAGCGACGAGGAAGCTGTTGAATACATTGACGTCGTTGAATAATTATTGCTGATAATAAATAAGGTTTTTGGGGGTCCGGGGTAATGCCTCGGATTCTTTTTATTGTGATAGAATTAGTTAGATAAAGTTAACCGGATTGGAGACTTATTAATGGATAAGCGAATCCTGAGTGTGCTGTCACGTCAGTTCCCTACGGAGACTGCAGCAGCAACAGAGATCATTAATCTTCAGGCAATACTGTCCCTGCCCAAGGGTACGGAACATTTTCTTACAGATATTCACGGAGAAGACGAGCAGTTCCTGCATGTACTTAAGAACGGCTCCGGTACCGTTAAGCGTAAGGTAGAGTCGGTAATCGGAGGACGCAAGTCCTTGTCTTACAAGAAGCGCCTTACTACACTCATTTACTATCCCCGCGAAAAGCTCGAGCTCATCAAGGCTGAGATGCCTCCCGAGGAGATGGGCGAGTGGTACATGGAGACGCTCCGCGACCTTGTTGACGTGGTTAAGAAGGTATCCTGTAAGTACACGCGTTCGAAGGTGCGAAAAGCAATCCCCGAGAAGTACCAGTACGTCGTCGAGGAACTTATTACCGAGAAGGAAGAGGTATACGACAAGGAGCGTTACTACAACGAGATCCTGCGTTCCATCGTTGATATCGGAACTGCAGATCAGGTGATCGTTACTCTTTGTAATCTCATTCAAAGACTCGTCGTAGATCACCTGCATATCATCGGTGATATCTACGACAGAGGACCCGGTCCTCACATCATTATGGATAAGCTTTGTGATTACCATTCGGTTGATATCGTGTGGGGTAATCACGACGTTGTTTGGATGGGAGCTGCTGCAGGTAATCCTGCATGCATCGCGAATGTCATCCGCATGAGTGTGCGTTACGGCAATCTCGGCGTGCTTGAGGACGGCTACGGAATTAATCTTCTTCCTCTTGCTGCATTTGCCATGAAGACATATGAAGCATCAGATCTTTCACGCTTCCACTTGAAGGAGAATAACAGAGGTGAGTTCTTCGATCTTGAGAAGATCGAGTCTCAGATGTATAAAGCAATCACGCTTATGCAGTTCAAGGCTGAAGGTCAGGTAATCAAGCGTAATCCCGACTTCGAGATGGACGATCAGCTTCTGCTCGATAAGATCAACTTTACCGAGGGAAGTGTTGTGTGCGGGGATAAGAAGTATCCTTTGCTCGACTGTGATTTCCCTACGGTAGATCCTTCCGATCCTTATGCATTTACTGCAGAGGAAGAGCAGGTAATGTCGCAGCTTGTATTCGGCTTCATGAATTCCGAGAAGCTTAGAAAGCATATCCGTCTTCTCTATGAGAAGGGATCCATGTACAAGGTGTTTAACGGCAACCTCATGTACCACGGCTGCGTTCCTCTTAACGAAGATGCTACGTTTACTAAGGCAAAAATAGGCGGGACAGAGACGTCGGGACGTGCACTTTTCGATGTGCTCGAAGGCTATGCCCGTAAGGCGTTCTATTCTGCGCAGGGAAGCGCCGATCAGGTGAAGGGAGGAGATATCCTCTGGTACCTGTGGTGCGGCCCCAAGTCGCCTTCCTACGGCCGTTCCAAGATGACTACATTCGAGAGATTGTTTATTGAAGATAAAGAGACTCATACTGAGGTCAAGGATCCTTACTACAGGTTCATTGAGAATGATGAATCGGTTGCCGTAAGCATTCTTCATGAGTTCGGTCTTGATGAGGCGAGATCTCATATCATCAACGGTCACGTTCCTGTTGAAACACGCAAGGGACAGACGCCTATCAAGGCAGGCGGCAAGGTGCTTATCATTGACGGTGGTTTCTCTAAGGCATACCACGCGAAGACCGGCATCGCAGGATATACTCTTGCCATCGATTCACACGGCATGTGGCTCGTTGAGCATGAGCAGTTCGAGAGTAAGGAAGCAGCGATAATCAAGGAGACGGATATCGTCTCTGATACGCTGACTGTAGAGAACTTCGAGCGAAGAATGTACGTAGAAGATACCGATACCGGTAAGCGTCTCCAGGAGGAGATCGATGAGCTTAAGGAGCTCCTTGAAGCTTACAGGAATGGTATGTATTAATACGACTGGAAGCTGATTACGAAAGACTTGTTGTATTCGTCGCCTAACTGGTAGCGGAATACTTCGGGTTTCTGTGCAAGCTTAATTCTTGCGCCGTGCAATTCAACGATCTTCTTTGCAATCGATAAGCCAAGGCCCGTGCCGCCTTTTGTCTGTCTTGATTCGTCGCCCATAACGAAAGGCTGGAACAGGCTCTCGGCAAGTTCCTCGGGGATAACGTCGCCTGAATCTGCAACGAAGACCATGAGGTCGTCGCCGTCTTTTCTTAAGGTGACGTTGATCTTGGTTCCTTTACCGTTGTGGCGGATCGCATTCGTGATGAGGTTGTTGATAACGCGCGTCATCTGCATCTTATCAATATCAACCATGAACTGTTCTTCTGGAATGTCGACATCAAGCTCGTCGCCGGCTTCTTCTATGTCGGTAAAACTTGCGGCAACGATTTCTCTTAGGAACTCGCATAAGTCGAGCTTTGACGTGCTTACCTTGAAGCCTTCGCTGTTAAGCTTAGTGTAATCGAAAAGCAGGTTTATCATCTCGTTCATGCGTGCCGTCTTCGATGTGATGGCATCAAGGTATTCCTGCTTTTCTTCTTCTTTTACCATGCCTTCTGAAAGTGCCTGAGCGTAGCCTGAGACCGTGGTCATAGGAGTCTTGAGATCGTGCGCGATATCGGAGATCATGAGGTAGCGCTGACGGTCGTTCTCTTGTTGCGTCTTGATAAACTCGAGCTCTGATTTGTGGATCTCTCTTGTAACGGACTTCGTGAAAGAATAGGCACCGACGATTATCGGCATCGATACGAAAGCCACGATGGCAAGGATCATCCACAGGATCATAAGCTCGTGATCTACGAAGAGGGTGTGGTAAATCGTCTTGATAGTTAAGTCACCGTCGATGATGCCCGCTGAATTCGCAAGCGGCTCCATTACTTTCCTGATGAAGATCACAAGGAAAGTGTCTGCTGCGACGATGCCGAGCAGAGTGAAGAAAAAGCGTCCTATGACGAACTGTCTTAAGTGTTTCTCGCTGCTCATTTTTCCAGCCTGTATCCTAAGCCTCGAAGTGTCTTTATGTAACGTGAAGGATCTTCGTCGAGCTTTGTTCTGAGCTTGCTAATTGCAACCATGATGTTGTTGTCTGCGATGAAGTATTCGTCCCCCCATGCATACTCGTAGATCTGCTGCTTTGTGAACACCTTTCCGGGGGATCGCATGAGCATTTCCATTATCCTGAATTCAACTGAAGTTAACTCGATGGGAGTGCCTGCTTTTGTAAGTGAGCAGGAACCGATGTCGAGTGTGAGGTCACCGCAAGTAAGTGTTTCTTCTACGGTAGGTGCAGCCGTGCCTCCAAGGTCGTAGAAACGTCTTAAGTTGGACTTTACTCTTGCTGCTACCTCAAGCGGGTTGAACGGTTTTGTTACGTAGTCGTCGGCACCGAGATTAAGTCCTAAGATGCGCTCTGCATCGGCGGTCTTGGCGGAGATGATCATGATGGGGATGTTGGTTTCTTTTCGAAGCTGCTGCATGACGTGAAGTCCGTCCAAGCCCGGCATCATGATGTCGAGCAGGAGAAGGTCAGGCTTCTCGTTTCTTACTGCTTCAAGTGCCTTAAGGCCGTCTTCAGCTTCTATTACCGTGAAAGCTTCGTTCTCGAGGTAGAGCCTAAGAAGGTTCCTGATCTCGGCTTCGTCGTCTGCGATTAGAATCTTGTATCCCATAATGTCTCCTAGATCTAATAAAGAGCAGCCGGCAGCAACTTAACTGCCGACTGCTTTACTATATCATACCCTTATTACTTATTAAGCACCGTATCTGATTGCCTCGTAGAGAGCAGCATCGGAAGAATACTTGTAAGGATCTACATAGAAGATTCCAAGGATTCCGCATGTGAATGCAGAGAGAATCTGCCATCCGAGGAATGAGAGGTCATATACGAATGCCTTCCACTTGTTGCCTGTCATGAGCTGCTTGCTCAAAGCGAATGCCTCTGTTGCCTCCATATCAGGGTTCTCGGAAAGAATGTAAGGAATGAGTCTGTACTCATAAGACTTAACGATACCCGGGATGATGAAGAGAAGTGTCCACAGGAATGTGTAGATGCTTCTCAAGAACATTACCTTAACTATGTTCTTGTAGTTGTGGTCAAAAGCATACGCTACATTAGAGATGTTCGCGGGCTCATCGAGGTTCTTTCTGAAGAAGCGCTTGCAGCCGAGCTCAAGGGGGTTAAAGATGAGTGCCTGCAAAGCGAATCCCAAAGCGAAAAGCACGATTGAAGCGATACCTGCTATTACGAGTATTACTGCGAATGCGGGACCGAGGTTTGCTTCACTGTTGCTCCAGTCTTCTGTATCGAGTGTGCCTTCGAAAAGCATCTCCGGCTCGTCATCGTTTATCTCAATCTCGTTATCGCCGAGGCTTGCTGCGGGATCTTCATTAAGATCTACAGAACCGTCGATTCCCAGGTGAAGTCCGTATGTGTTCTCGTCAAAAACATCATCTGTTCGCTCTACTTCGATGCTGCGGTCTGATATACCGTGTGAGACTGCGGGTGCGCTTCCTGTTCCGTAGCTTATGCCTCCTCCGACGATTCCCAGAATGAGAGCAGTTGCTACGCACTTCCAGAAGTTTGCCTTCATCTTGCTCTTGCCTTTTGCCTTAACTTCTTTTCTGTTCCACATATACCTATCCTCCTAGTTTTGCACTGCGTGGTGTTTTGTTTTATGGCTCCATTGTAGAATGCCAACCTTAACGGAAGAATCGGCGAACCTTAACGTTACCTTAACTTGGGAAATTGATTACTTAAGCTTGGATTTAATCTCTGAAAGGACCTGATCTATGGTGACGGGCTTGTTGTCATGTGCATCAAGTTCAACGTGATAGATGATGCCCTTATCCCAGTCGAAGAACTTATCCTTGGTATGAACGTGTCCGCAGATGTTTATTACTTTCTCCTTAAGGCTCTTATCGTCATCGTAGTTGGCGGTAAGCGTGGGGTAGTGGGTAAGAAGGAATTCATAACCTTTATATTTAAGAGGAAAGGCATAACCTAATATGTCTGTATTGGGACAGTCCTTGTAAAGTTCAACGCGTGCGTTGGAATCGTGGTTGCCTAATATAACGTGTTTTATACCTTTAAGCTTGTTCCAGCATTCGATGCCGGTCTCGATGTCCTTAAGCATAAGATCACCTAAGACATAGACTTCGTCATCGTCATTAATTAGCGCATTCCAGTTCTCGATTATGGCCGCATTCATATCGTCCACAGAATCGAATCCGCGTGCGCCGTAAATGAAATCCTTATCGTGACAGAAGTGTAAGTCTGAAGTTAAGTAGATCATACTTAATAGTATAATGCCCGCTTTTCGAAGAAATAGCTATACATAATCTTTATAGGAATACAGACTGTCATTGACAGTTGAGTAATTATAAAGTATATACGAGGTGCTAACGAACTTAAGAAGCAGATATCAATTAAGGTGTCTCCCGGTGTTATTGAATACTTTAAGAACGAAGCTAGGGAGACAGGCATTCCTTATCAGACATTAATCAATCTCTACCTTGATGAGTGTGTTCGAGAGAAGAAATTGAAGATAAAGTGGACTGAAGAGGCCGGATGATGGTTGATTTGATTGAGTACAACAGCAGATTGAAAGATGAAGTGTTCCGCTTTACGGCGGAGTGTTTTGCTGAGCTAGGAAAGAAGTTCGAACCTGATGGTCGCCATGAGTTTTATAAATCCATAGATGAGCATTTCGACGGCTTCTGGTGTCTGGTCGACGATGGACGAGTGATAGGAACGGTTGCTGTCGGAAGGATCGATGAGACTACTTCTGAGTTGAAGGCTTTGTATGTTGATAATTCATACAGGGGACAGGGCTTGGGTTTTAAGCTTCTTGATCATGCAGTCTCGTTTGCCCGTATTTCGGGATATAAGCGAGTGGTTCTTGATTCGATGTCGAAGTATGAAAGTGCAGCAAAGCTATATAGACGGTATGGCTTTAACGATATCGACAGATATAATGATAATGCTTATGCAGATGTATTTATGGAGTTAGTTTTTTGAAAGACAACAGTTCAGCATACAATTCGAATGTTTATGATCAGAGCATAGTTAACACTCTGCCTTACTATAGTGAGTATTTTAAGCAGATTATAGATTTGGTGGATAAGACTGGATTTAAAGATATTAAGTGGCTCGACACAGGCTGCGGCACCGGTACGCTCGCACAGCTTGTTCTCACACATCGAAAAGACGTTGCCTTCACTTTGTGCGACCCGTCTGAGAATATGCTCGAGGAAGCCAAGGCGAAGCTTAGTGATTCCGGTATTTCATATATTAATAAGTGTTCCCAGGAGTTGAACTTTAAGGATGAGTTCGACGTTGTCACTGCCGTTCAGTGCCATCACTATCTTGATAAGGAGCAAAGGGAGCAGGCAACCCGTAACTGCTTTAATGCACTTAAGGATAAAGGCATATTTATTACTTTCGAGAATATAAGGATGTCTACGGAAGAAAGTGATAGAATAGCACTCGACCGCTGGACGGATTTCATAAGACAGAATTTCCAAGATGAGGAGAAAGTCAGAAATCACGTTGCAAGAAGAGGAGTCGAGGTTCATCCGATCACAATCGAGGAGCATCTGGAACTTCTTAAAAAATGCGGCTTTACATCCGTAAATCTGCTGTGGACATCGTATCTTCAGGCAGGTTTCTGGGCGATAAAAAATTAATGCTTGCAAATATAACCATTCCACGTTATAATCGCTAAGCACGTTTGAAAGACAAACTATACCTACATGAGATGGAGGTGGAAAATATATGGCACATCCTAAGAGAAAATGGTCGAAGGCAAGAACTTCACGTCACAGAAGCTTGTGGAAGCTTTCTGTTCCGGGTTTTGTTGAGTGCCCGCAGTGTCATCAGAAGATGCTTCGCCGCACAGTTTGCAAGAACTGCGGATATCTTGATGGTAGAGCTGTTGTAACAGTAGGCGAAGAAGAGTAATTCTTCCTTGAACTAACAGAAACCAGGCGGTGTTGATGTTCTTAACACCGCCTTTATTTTTGCATCAGGAGATGGATCATGAGTAAACCTGCCGTAGCCATTGTCGGACGCCCGAACGTCGGTAAGTCTTCGCTTTTCAACACTCTTTACGGTGAGCGTATATCTATCGTACACGATACCCCCGGTGTTACGAGGGATCGTATTTATGCTACCGCGACTTGGCGTGAAAGAGAGTTTGTGATCATCGATACAGGCGGTATCGAGCCTGCAGGTGATGATGTAATTTTGCTTGGTATGAGAGCTCAGGCAGAGGTTGCCATCGCTACAGCTGATGTAATCGTATTTATGGTTGATCTCAAGTCCGGTATGACCGCGGCTGACAAGGAGATCGCCGCTATGCTTAGAAAATCCGGTAAGCCGATCGTAATTGCAGTCAACAAGTCTGATAAGGTCGGTGAGCCTCCCGTCGAGATGTATGAGTTCTATAACTTGGGACTCGGTGACTCGGATATTGTGCCTATTTCCGCTGCACACAGATTAGGAATCGGAGATCTGCTTGATAAGATTTTCGAGTATTTCCCGAGCGAAGACGGAGATAACGAAGACGAGGGCAGAATCAGAGTAGCCCTCATTGGACGCCCTAATGCAGGTAAGTCGAGCCTCACGAACAAAATGAGTGGAAGCGACAGAAGTATCGTTTCCGATGTTGCAGGTACAACACGTGATGCCATCGACGTTCATATCGAGAATAAGTACGGCAAGTTCGTGCTCGTAGATACAGCCGGCATGAGGAAGAAGAGCCGCATCGAGGACAGTGTCGAGAAGTACTCCATGGTAAGAGCGCTTCAGGCAGTGGATAAGGCCGATGTGTGCGTTATCCTCATCGACGCTTCCGTAGGAATTACAGAGCAGGATACAAGAGTGGCAGGTGTCGCTCATGACAGCGGCAAGGCCTGCATTATCGCAATTAATAAGTGGGATATCGTTGATAAGGAGACGGGTACTCTTGAGGCCATGACGAAGATGGTCAAGGAGAGATTCCCTTTCATGGATTACGCTCCTATTATCTTCATCTCAGCTAAGACGGGACAAAGAGTTGATAAGCTCTGGGAAGCCATCGTCAAGGCTGATGCTTCCTCTTCCAAGAGACTTACTACAGGTGTCTTTAACGACATGCTTACAGAAGCAATTGCAATGGTACCTACACCTCAGGATAAGGGTAAGCACCTCAAGATCTATTACGGTACACAGGTAGCCATTAAGCCGCCGACGTTCGCACTCTTTGTTAACGACACTGAACTGTCGCATTTCTCTTACGAGAGATACATCGAGAACCAGATCAGACGTAACTTCGGTTTCGAAGGAACCCCGATTAGGATTTTATTGCGTAATAAAAAGGGCGAACAGACTTAAAATATTGTGCATATAGCCATATAGGTTAATTGCGCTCGAAGTAGTTAAATATTAAAGGCAAAAAATCGTATTTTAATATTTAATGGAGTGTCAGCTTATATGAAGATCGAGAATTTACGTAACATCGCCATCATCGCACACGTTGACCATGGTAAGACTACTATCGTCGACTCCATGCTTAAGCAGGCCGGCATCTATCGTGAGAACGAGCAGATCGTCGAGCAGGTAATGGACAGCAATGATCTTGAGAGAGAAAGAGGAATCACAATCCTTGCCAAGAACACTGCTATCGATTACAAGGGCATCAGAATCAACGTTGTTGATACTCCCGGACACGCAGACTTCGGTGGTGAGGTAGAGCGTGTACTTAAGATGGTTGACTCAGTTCTTCTCGTAGTTGACGCTTTCGACGGACCTATGC
>CAMJGB010000064.1 GCA_946405115.1 uncultured Clostridia bacterium
ATGAGCATATATTCATATGAATTATAGTCAACGCCCCTGTTCGTGTCAAATAACCGCCAGAAACCATTGATTCTATTGACATTACAGAGTTAGTCGTGTATAACTTGTGCGGAGTTAGTATAGACTAACTCCATATTAAAGACAATTAGTTAGTTTTTACTAACTTTGGGAGGTTAAGGATGCCACTCGTTTATGCAAATCCGGGAGAAGAGAACATCGTCAAGAGGATCGGCGGCAGTGCCGATGTCAAAAGACACCTCGAGGACTTGGGCTTCACACCGGGAGGCTCCGTAACTTTGATCAGCTGCCTTAACGGCAACGTCATCGTCAAGGTTAAGGAATCAAGAATCGCATTAAGTGAAGACATGGCACGTAAGGTTTTTATCTGATCACGTATTCAATATGAGGAGGAATGTAATATGAAGACATTGAAGGAGGCCGGGATCGGAAGCACCGTTAAGGTTGTGAAGCTCCACGGCGAAGGTGCGATCAAGCGACGCATCATGGACATGGGTCTTACAAAGGGCACAGAAGTCTACGTTAGAAAGGTAGCACCCTTGGGCGACCCAATCGAAGTTACCGTAAGAGGCTACGAGCTTTCCATCAGAAAGAGCGACGCCGAGATGGTCGAGATTACTGACGGAGGTGCAGAATAATGAAGATTGCACTTGCAGGTAACCCGAACAGCGGTAAGACAACACTTTTTAACGCACTCACAGGATCCAATCAGTTCGTCGGTAACTGGCCCGGCGTTACTGTAGAAAAGAAGGGCGGTAAGCTCAAGAAGCACGATGACGTTGAGATCATCGACCTCCCCGGTATCTACTCCCTCTCCCCTTACACACTCGAGGAAGTAGTAGCAAGAAACTATCTCATCAACGAGCGTCCCGATGCAATCCTTAACATCGTGGACGGAACTAATCTGGAACGTAATCTGTACCTCACCACACAGCTCATCGAACTCGGCATCCCTGTCGTCATGGCTATCAACATGATGGATGTCGTCAGGAAGAACGGCGACGAGCTTAACACAAAAGAGCTCGCCGAGAAGATGGGTTGCGACATGATCGAGATCTCCGCTCTCAAGAACGAGAAGACACTCGAGGCTGCAGAGCTTGCCATCAAGGCAGCAAAGTCCTCGAAGAAGATCCCGATGCACACATTCTCAGGACCCGTCGAGCACGCACTCGCACACATCGAGGAATTAATTTTGCACGACATGCCCGAGGAGCAGCAGCGCTGGTACGCCATCAAGGTCTTCGAGCGCGACGAGAAGGTACTTGAGAAGCTTAACCTCGACGTTGACACACGCACACACATCGAAAAGGATATCGCGGCAGCAGAAGCTGAGCTTGATGACGATGCCGAGAGCATCATCACAAACGAGAGATACGTTTACATTGCAGAGCTTCTCCGCGGCATCTACAAGAAGAAGGATGCCAACGCACTTTCAACATCAGATAAGATCGACCGCATCATCACAAACAGATGGTTGGGTCTTCCCATCTTCGCTGCAGTCATGTTCGTTATCTACTGGGTAGCAATGGTAGGCGTAGGCGCTCCCGCTACAGACTGGGCTAACGACGGGCTTTTCGGTGACGGATATCATCTTTTCGGAATTGACGGAGGTTATGCTGAAGCTGCCGAAGAGTATGCAAATGCAGCTACTATCGTAGAGGGCTACGAAGCATATGTAGAAGAGAACGGTGTTCCCGCAGACGAGTTCACATACGAAGTCGAAGACGAGGAGACACTCGAGATCTCAGAGGAGACAGCTACAGTAGCTGATTACGAAGATGCTGTTGCTTACCTCGAGGAGAACGGCGACGAAGAGCCGGATCCCGCTGATTACGGCGTATGGGTTCCCGGTGTTCCCGCTCTCGTTGAGACACTTCTCGACAAGGTTAACTGTGCAGACTGGGTTAAGAGCCTTGTACTTGACGGTATCGTAGCAGGTGTCGGCGCAGTCTTGGGCTTCGTTCCCCAGATGCTCGTACTCTTCTTCATGCTTGCATTCGTTGAGGCAAGCGGATACATGGCAAGAGTTGCATTCGTATTGGACCGTGTATTCAGACGTTTCGGTCTTTCCGGTAAGAGCTTCATCCCGATCCTCATCGGTACAGGATGCGGTATCCCGGGTGTCATGGCATCGCGTACCATCGAGAATGAGCGAGACCGCCGCATGACCATCATGACAACAACATTCATCCCCTGCGGAGCTAAGGTTCCTTTCATCGCCATGATCGCAGGTGCAATCTTCGGCGGAAGCCCTTGGATCTCCACAGGTTCTTACTTCATCGGTATCGCAGCGATCATCAGCTCCGGTATCATCCTCAAGAAGACAAAGATGTTCTCAGGTGAGCCTGCTCCTTTCGTAATGGAGCTTCCTGCTTACCACTGGCCCACACTCTCCAACGTATTGAGAAGCATGTGGGAAAGAGGATGGAGCTTCATCAAGAAGGCAGGTACAATCATCCTTCTTTCAACTGTAGTTATCTGGTTCCTCTCAAGATTCGGATGGACAGACGGTACATTCGGAATGATCGAGGAAGAAGATGTTGCAAACAGCATTCTTGCAGTAGTCGGTAACTGCATCGCATGGCTCTTCGCTCCCTTGGGCTGGGGCAACTGGCAGGCAGCCGTAGCTTCCATCACAGGACTTGTAGCAAAGGAAAATATCGTAGGAACAATGGGTGTTCTTTACTCCGGTGAAAGCACTTCCGTATGGTCAGCATTGGGCGAGGCATTCACATCCGCTTCCGGATTGAGCTTCCTTATCTTTAATCTCCTATGTGCACCTTGTTTCGCAGCCATCGGCGCTATTAAGCGTGAGATGAACAATGCGAAGTGGACTTGGTTCGCTATCGGATATGAATGCGGATTCGCCTATGTTGTTGCATTCGTTGTTTACCAGATCGGCAACCTCATCGCAGGTTCTGCCAACATCGCAGGCGTCATCATCGCATTCGCTTTGCTGATCGCATTCATCTGGCTCCTGTTCAGACCTTACAAGGAAGCAACATCTCTTAAGGAGAAGGTAAGAGTATGATCGAATGGTTGTCTGACAACCTTGGTACAATAATCGTATTGCTGATCCTCGCGGTAATCGTGGGATCAGTAATACGAACTCTTATCAAAAACAAAAAGAAAGGTAAGTCTTCCTGCGGCTGCAACTGTAGTACTTGTCCCGCAGGAGGCGTATGCCACAAGAAGCCTAATTAAGCTTTACGGGATTTACTGAACAGATAGAAGTTTGTTGCAGGCAAGATAAATGCAAGCGCTAATGATACAAACTTAACGATCAGATCATACTTTGTCATTTCATCGTATCCCGCATCAAGTGAGAGCTTAGTAAAAGTGATTGTGACAACGCATGATATTATCAGAGACAGCACGATTAAGCTTCTGAATATCCAAAGGGCAGGCACGTCCTGCTCTTTTGTTTTGTTCATAAAAAGTATTACGACAAAGATCATCTGGCAGATAAGTGCGAGCGCGCCGGTAATAATCATATTCATAAAAACATAATTGATCTGTTCTTCACCGCTTCTTATGTCAACGATCATGAATCTTCTGACAACAAGCGTAACGAAGGGCGACACTAACGTAATCATTATTGAAGCTATAAGCGGAGCCACATCCGTTCCGTAAGTACGCTTAAGATACAGCCAGAAGAAAATAAGCGCTAATACAGCAACAATCCATGCACCAAATCCCATAAGGGCACTAAACGGCGTATACGTATTGCTCTCGTAGAACTCGAAGCCGACAAGCCCCATCTTATGCAGATTACCTATAAAAACCGTTGCCTGAGAAAGAAGCACATTGATTCCTGTCAGAAAGCCCCATATTCCAAGGTCTTTGATCCTCTTGTTCTTCCCGCATGCCGCAAGGATTCCGAAGACGATACCTATTACCGCCAGAAGCGGAACGCCGAACGCATACAAGGCAAATGCAATATCATAAAGTGTTGTTGAAGACATATCTTTCTCTCTCTTTATTCCTGTTTACTCAACCGTAATCTCAGCTATGTTACTACAAGGCACATAATACTCGCCATCGTGGCACTCAATATAAACCGTATATACATCGCCCGGATTAGGCGAACGGAACTCGAACAGATTGAAGCTTAACTCGTCGACGCAGTTTCTTTCAAGCACACATACGCCGTTTACCTCGATGTGCCATGACAAAGGCTCCGGGCTGTCGGGGATCCTGTTTCTGGTACAGATTCCGTCCTGCGATATCGACACCTCGAAAAGCTCATCTACAACAAGCTCCGCCATATGCTGCTGGTGGTTCGAGAAATACTGGTTCGGCTCTCCGTTGACGATTACGGTCACCGTACAATCCTCAAACTGCGCATTGGTTTCTCTTCCCAATATGGTTCCTGCCTCTCCCCATCCGGAATTGCTGACAGTACCTGTTACGCACACGTTGCTAATCATAGGAGTGCCATAGACCTCACCGCCTACAATGCCTGTAAACTCACCGCCTGATATATTGGCATTCAGGAAGTTTATGTTGTAGACCGTAAGGTCCGTTGAATGACCGACAAATCCGACATCCGATCCGTTGCTGTCATCGTCAATTGTCATGTTAAGTATCGAATAACCGTTACCGTTTATCGTTCCGTTGAAGCTTGCAGCGTTAAGGCCGTAGCAGCCCATCGGCGCCCAATCGTATCCGTATAGATCTATATCGTTCATTAAGTTGATCTCAACAATATCTGTATAAACATTCGTATACCAGACAACACCCGCAAGCTGTGCCGGTGTTGAGACGTTAAAGACCGGTGCATTATCCTCTGCCCAGCTTATGTCTGCGATCTCCATTATGTCGCCCGTGTCGTTGCCTCTCTCCCACTCGGAATCGTATCCGGCACGGTCAACAGTATATTCACCGAGCATAGCCTCAGCGAAGCTCGGGGCATTGATCATGATATATTCGCCGGGCTGTTCGGGGCAGAATGCAACCGTATCGTTCTCCGTATCGACAACGGTATCCACATCAAGGAAGAAGCCGGATTCCTCATCGTAGTAAATAACTGACATGGAACCTTCATCAACTACATAAAGCTCGTCCTGATCATAGGAGAACTCCACGAACAGGTTCTGCATGTCATCAGGAAAATCAATATCAACGGGCGTTCCGACTCGTCCTACGACTTGGGAAGTATAGTAATCGATTCCGTACATGGCATCCGCATCGATCTGCCTTAAAGCAAATTCATCAACCTTGCAGTACGCAGTTATGCAGGTGATCTCGGGAGCACTCTCGTTTGAATAAGGGAAAGATACGCTCGGCATGCTGCGGTAATTGCCGCTCTCGAGCATCTCGTGAGCGTAATTCTCATTAACTCTTCTGCGGCTGTGCTCGGCAGACTGCTGATCAGGCTTCACACATGAAGCTGCCATTAAGCTTATTGCCGCGGCCGTCAGTAAAACCGTCGTCTTTCTCATGGGACCATTACTCCTCCGATGACTCCTGATGTTTCTGAATCTCCTTGATGAGCTTATCCTGCTCCTTGGCATCTCTGAATACACGATAGTAGTAGAATCCTCCGCCGAGAGCATATATGATCACGAACGATCTTATGAACTCGAACCATCCTCTCGGTGTTACAGGCTCGATGAAGCTTAGAACGAATACGACTGCGCAGCAAAGTCCCAAGGATACTACGAACTGGATCAGCATCATTACAAGCGGGCTGAAGCGCATGAGTATCTTGTGCATCGACAGAACAAATACCGCAATGGTACAGAAGGTGAACATCATAAGTACATTGGCATTATTCGTCTCGCTTCCGTAGAAGATATTCGTGATCGCACCGACGACAGAGATTATCGTATAGGCACAGCAAAGTTCCACTAAGGTCTCTTTCAAATACTGTTTCATTCTGACAATCTCCTCATTCTCTGAAGATACTCCGTAAAGCTCTTCTTATACGATCTGTTGATGCATATTCTCTCGCCGTTATCGAACGACGCATATACCTTCATGTTAAGGTCAGGCTTAAGCTGCTTGATCTTGTAGATGTTCACGAGATTCGACTTCGACACACGGACAAATCCGTAGTTCCAAAGCTGCTCCTCACAGGATGCGAGCGTAGTCATGAGACGGTATACTCCCGTCCTTGTATAAGCGAAAAGCTTGCGGTCAATGTGGTCGAGATAATAGATCTCCTTCGGGTCGAGGATTATCTCTTCACCGTCATCAAGATCTTCGTCGGCAGGACGTCCCGCGAGTGACGGGCGCTCCGAATTTACTGTATCTATCAACTGTTTAACTGTCGGACGCATCTTGGAATAGTAGATATCCACATGCTCGTTCGCCAGTTCCTTGTCTTCGTAAAGATTAAGTTTCATATAGAAATGTTACCATACCGTACGGAGTGTTAGAATATTTACATGGATAAGATGAAATATAAGTACATGCGTATACAAGGCAGTGCTTTGGCAGAGAACACCATGTATGCCAAGGGTGTCTTCAGTATGTGCTGGGAACTTGTAAGGGGCGAGGAGATGGAACAGGAGGACAAGGACCTCTACCTTGCCATCGATGCATGGTTCGCGAAGAACCTGCCGTGGCCTCCCCAGTGTAAAAGACAGGAGAAAGTAGTCTGTTTCTTCAAGACGGAGAACTCCAAAGAGATGATGAAAATGATGCGCCCTGCCCTCTGGCTTCTCGAGCGCTATAACCAGCCCTACTTCCTTGTTTACACCAACACTCCAGGCAAGATCGTCTACGAAGATAAGTACCAGGTGTGCGTAGAGGTACCGGGTACGCTTCAGATAGACAAGCTTCAGGAGAACTGGAGTCCCAAAGATGAAGACGAAGGAGAAAATCCCTCATGAAAGTGGAAAATAACAATGTTACAATGAGCCCTTCAGGCTTTGTAGTACTTGCAGATCACATCCCCGGCATCATCCAGGAGATCAGATACTATTCAACATATAATTTCATCGGCGACCGCGTCGACGGATACGAGGAACCGGTCGCTCTTCTTACGACTGAGGCTGCCAGAGCCTTAAACAACGTTGCCAAGGCAGCGATGGTTCAAGGCTACAGGCTCAAGATATACGACACATATAGACCTGCATGCGCAGTAAAGCACTTTGTGCTGTGGGGCATCGAGGATCAGGATATCCGCATGAAGCCGTATTTCTACCCGGATCTTCAGAAGCAGGAGCTTTTCTCCAAGGGTTACATTGCATCCAAGTCCAGCCACAGCAGGGGAAGTACGGTCGATCTCACGCTTTTCGATATGAGTACGGGCAAGGAAGTCGACATGGGAAGCCCGTTCGACTTCTTCGGCGAGGTGTCGCACCCGGATTATAAGGGCATCACTGAAGAGCAGTACGAGAACCGCATGACGCTTCGTAACCTCATGCTTCGTAACGGATTCGAGCCGATCGATTGTGAGTGGTGGCATTTTACGCTTGGAAACGAGCCTTATCCCGATACTTACTTCGAGTTCCCTGTATCAGCGCAGTACCTTAAGAGGAACTGATCAGGACCTTTCCATAAGCTTCTCGACGATGTAGTGCAGAATCGTCCTTCTGCCGCCCACGGTATACTTGGGGCGCAGTGCTCCGTATTCCTCATTCTCTTCAAGCTTAACCGACATGTGGCTGAACGAATCGCGTTTGGTCATGTCAATCTTACCCTTGTAATTCAGGTATTCTTCGACGTCGGGAGCCTTATCGAGCGTGATGGAGTCGTCCTTGATGCGTTCAAGATACCTCACTATCACCAAAGGAATGAAGATGCAAAGTCCGCCTGCACCTAAGATCGCCATCATGATCGAGAATGCTGTCAGGAAATACTCGCTGCCGTTTACGAGCGTAAACGATGAAGCAAGAGCCGAGATCAACGTCATGAAGATTATATAGATCGGGATCAATATGGAGGAATCCAGGAAAGTCTTAAGGAACACGTTGCCCTTGGTTACGGGCAGACTACCCGCGGCCTCACCGGTCTGACCGTTTACCGCGATGCTGTACTTCTGATCCTTGTACTTAACGTTAAGAAACCACACCGGCATCATGGCATAAAGCTGACTGAAGTTGTCGGCGTAGGAACCCTTGGAACTTATGGAAGTATTCTCGTATTCACTTGCCGTGAACTGCTTGCCGAGATTAACCGCATATGTATTAAGCCTTATGCCTATGAGGTCAACCATATCAAGTGCGGACTTATCGTATCTTTGGGCGTAATGACCCGGAAGATAGAGGTCGTTATAAGGAACGAGCTCATCGTAATTAAAAGGCTCGATCGCTTCCATGAGAAGGTCGCTTATCTTCTTGCATCCGTCGAAAGGAACGCGCTTAACCTGGAAGTTTATCGTTCTGTCTATGAAGAAATTTGCTACCGTTCCTTCCTTGTCATCTATCTGGCCGTTACCCGTAATTATGGTGCTGCAGTCAGCGTCGATGAGCCAGAACGGAACATAGAAGCCCGTGATCTTCTCGAGCACGGAATCATCCCTGAACGCCTTGGGTACGCCCTTATGAGTCTTAAGCCATTCCCTGTAGTTATTGATCGCTTCTTCTTTGCTCACCTTAAACGGAATGATGAGGTCCGGGCGGAACTGTCTGCTTAATCTTCGTTTGATGAGCGTCGGTGAGCCGCAGAATGCGCAGAATGTTGCCGCCGTATTGTAGTCGGTAACAAGCGTCGCGCCGCATGAATCGCAGACGAACTCCTGCTTGTTGCTCTCCTCTTCCCCAGCGTCTTCTACGTCTCTGTTTCCGATGTTACCTGTGGGCTCCAAAGTCTCGGGCAGATAAATGCCACCGCAGAAATTGCAGACAAGACGGCCGATCTTCTCGTTAAAGAAAATATTGGAAGCACAATTAGGACACTTGGCCGAAGCCGTCGCGCCTACATCAACAGGATCGTCATTCCAGTCCACGGGTCCTTACTCCTTCTTCGCAAGTTCCGCGATATACGGAAGGTTTCTTCCGACTTCCTTCGAATCCAAGCCGTAGCCAAGAAGCCAGGAATCAGAAATCTCGAATCCATAGTACTTAACGGGGATTGTCATGAGAAGTCTGTTCGGGTTAAGAAGCATCGTTGCAAGCGTAATGTCCGCGGGCTTCTTCGACTCCAGATTCTGAATGAGGTAAGCCGTCGTAAGGCCCGTTCTGATTACGTCCTCAACTACGAGAACGTGCTTGCCGGAGATATCGATGTCGATGTCCTTCGTGATCTTAACGACACCTGTCTTAGATGTGGTATCAGGGATATTGCCGAATCCGATCATGTCGATCTTAATTGGAAGATCGATAGCTCTTGTAAGGTCTGAGAAGAAATAAAGCGAGCCCTTGATAACGCCGATCACGATGAGCTCTTCACCTCTGAAATCCTCCGTGATCTTAGCTCCCAATTCCTTAATGCGGTCTGCTATTACCTGCTCGTCGTAAACGATCTTATTAATCTCGATCGAATCATCAAGGATCAAACTCATACGTTATCCTCCGAAGCTCTTCAGGCGCTCAACA
>CAMJGB010000065.1 GCA_946405115.1 uncultured Clostridia bacterium
CCGTTACGACGAAGAACTTATTAACGCCTCTTGCCTTAAGACCGTCGATGACAGTCTCGATCATGGGCTTGCCGTTAACGGTAACCAGAGGCTTAGGCATAGTCTCTGTAATCGGCCTCATTCTGGTGCCCATTCCGGCAGCCATCAGTATTGCTGTCTCACTCATGATTAAGCCTCTTTATACTCGATAGGAATCTTGATCTCATATTCATGAAGAGCTGCCTCGAAGACCTCCCAGAAGCCTACGATATCCTGCTCATCAATGGCACCCAATGCACAGAGTCTGAATGAACCCTGGTTCGCAAGTTTGCCGGGATAGATCGTATATCCTCTCTCGTAGCAGTAATCGTGTACCTTCTCGAAGTCCCAGTTGGGATCATCGGGATACTTAACACAGGATACAAGACCTGACTGAACATCGCGGCTTAACATCTCCTTAAGACCGAGCTTCTCCTCGCCCTTGTGGATGGCAGCCATGATGCGCTGATGTCTCTCCCACTTATTCTGCTCGCCCTCTTCGAAGTACTCGATAAGAGCCTGCTTAGCAGCATAGATCGTCTGTACGGGAGGCGTAAAATGCATCTGTCCCGTACGCTCGAAGAAATCGTACTGCATAAACAGATTGCAGTAATAAGATCTCTTGGGATAGTTCTTGCTTGCCTCGATGATGTCTCTTCTTCCGATTACGTAAGAAAGGCCTGTCATTCCCATGATGCCCTTCTGTGCCGATGCCATACAAAAGTCTACGTTATCCTCATATACATTGATGGGGATCATGGCATAGGAAGATGTGGTATCTGTAAGGAAGAATGCTCCGTACTTATGTGCGAGCGCACCCACCTCACGAATGGGATTAAGAAGTCCGCTTCCCGTCTCGTGATGTGTCATGTAAACATAGCCGATGTCATCGTTGTTCTTAAGAGTCTCCTCGATGATCCCAAGATCCGGAGTCGTATTCCAGGGCTGCTCAAGATTGATGAAAGGAAGTCCGTAGTATTCAAGAACTTCCGTTGCTCTTGCGCTGTATGCACCGTTGTTGATAACGAGAGCTTTCTTGCCCTCATCAAGAAGCGAGTTAAGGACTACATCGATACAGATGGTACCTGATCCGCAGAACAGCACTGCTGTGTAGTCTTCATTCTTACCGTGAACGATCTTAACGAGGTCTTCCCTCATCGGTGCCATGATAGCCTGGAACTCTTCTTCTCTCGGACAGATATCCGGAACGATCTGTGCCATCTTTACCGTATCGGTAGTGGTGGATGGACCGGGGTTCAACAATACATTTCTTTTTACCTGCATTTACTCATCTCCTGTTCTTATCAGATTTCATCGATAAGAGTGATTATCTGCTTAATTGACATAAGTCTGTCGTCAACTTCCTTAGCTCTGTGGTAACGGAGGATATCCTCTGCCGTCTTCTGCATGGCAGGAAATGCCGCACGTGTAAGCTGGTTGGCATAGATTACGATATTAACTCCGTGCTGATGAAGCTCCTCTTCAGTGATCGTGTTGAAGGAAGATGGAACAACTACGATAGGCGTCGTCTTATCCTCTGCGCGGAACTTGTCACAGAACTCAAGTATCTCGGAAGGATCCTTCTTGCGGCTGTGGATCATGATGCCGTCAGCTCCGGCCCTAACAAAGGCTCTTGCTCTGTTAAGCGCATCCTCCATTCCTCTTTCAAGGATAAGGCTCTCGATACGTGCGATGATCATGAAGTCATCCGTAAGCTGCGCCTTCTTACCGGCAGAGATTTTCTCGCTGAACTCTTCGATGGTAGCCTGCGTCTGCTCTACTTCCGTACCGAAAAGGCTGTTCTTCTTAAGGCCCTTCTTATCCTCGATGATGACCGCAGACACACCGAGTCTCTCAAGGGTTCTTACCGTGTATACGAAGTGCTCCGTAAGTCCGCCTGTATCTCCGTCGAAAATAATGGGTTTCGTTGTAACTTCCGTGATGTCTTCGATCGTGCGGAATCTTGATGTCATGTCAACAAGCTCGATGTCGGGCTTACCCTTGGCAGTGGAATCACAAAGGGAGCTTATCCACATCGCATCGAACTGATCGAGCTTACCGTTATCTCCCTCGATGACTGTCTTCTCGACGATAAGACCCGTAAGTCCCGAATGTGCCTCCATTGCCTTAACGATGGGAGTAAGAGTAATAAGCTGTCTTAATCTCCTTCTTCTGTACTCAGGCATCGAGAGCTTCTCTTTAAGCTGAAGATCGATCTTCCTTACCTCTTCGTTATATGTGTAAGGGATGTCGATGATCTCACCGCCGTATGCCTTAACCAAAGTCTCTACATGGGAACGGATCGCAGATTCTGCACCTGTTGTCCAGTTATCTCCGTGGATTACATAATCGGGATGGATCTTCTCGATCACATCATCGTAGAGCATATCATTCTGCAAGACTACAGAATCAACCCCTTCGATCTTCTCGTATAAAGCTATCCTCTCGCTCTCGGATACAGTCGGGAAACGGTTATATCTTATGGATGCCTTGTCACTTAAGCATCCTACGATGACTTTACCGTACTTCCTGGCATGTTCGATTATGTTAAGGTGTCCCGCATGAATAACATCCGTGGAAAAACATGTGTATACAGTCTTCATCTGACACGATTCTCACTTTCGCATATGATCTTTTGACGATTAACAATTGATTATACCATTACGAGCGTTAATTTTTTAAATAAAAGGGCTTAGACAAACCGCCGTCACAATCGTTAACTGATTGTTTTTATTTGTAATGCTAAAATAAAGGACATGAGAGACTGGGAAGACCATATAATCAGAGGCGTTAGATGATCAACGGTAAAAAGCTTGTGGCGTTATGCACATCCCGTGTATATGAACCACAGACTCACGGATACATTGTCCGTTTAAACGAGCACCTGAAAGATAAAGGGTGCGCCGTTCTTATCTTCGCGCTTAATTCTGATATCTACTGGGAAGAGGACAGACAGGCAACTGAGAAGTACGTCTTCGACCTTATTCCCTACCGCTATCTGGACGCCGTCATCATAATGGACGAGAAGATCAAAAGCCACAAGATCTCTCACAAGATCATCGATCACGCAGGCAAATTCAATCTTCCCGTTATAATCGCCGACGGCCACTACGAAGGTCTTCCCTGTACAAGCTACGACTACGATAAGGGCTTCGAACAGGTAGTCCGTCACGTAATCGAGTACCACAAGGTAAAAAAGCCTCACATGATGGCAGGACACGACAACAATGAATTCTCCAACCAGAGAATCGAAGTATTCAAGAAGGTCCTTGCCGAGAATGACATCCCGTTCGACTACAGCATGGTAAGTTACGGTAACTTCTGGGCTGACCCCTGCAGGGTCGAGATGCAGAAGATCCTCGACAGAGGAGATCTTCCCGAAGCAATAGTCTGTGCCAATGACATCATGGCCATCACGGTTACCGAGATGCTCATAGAAGCAGGATATAAAGTTCCTGAGGACGTTATCGTCACAGGCTTCGACGGATATGAAGAGATCTACTTCTCTGACCCGGTTATCACTACAGCTTCATGCGATATCCTTGATCTTGCAGACATCACGGCCAAGATGACTGTCGATGCGATTAACGGCAAGAAGATTGAGAGCCAAAGCATCGTTCCCGCTTTCCATGCGAACGAATCATGCGGATGTCCCAAGCACACTGAGAATCCCGCTTTGCTCCGTAACCGATTCAGAGAAAGCTTCGCTCGTCTTAATGACGATAACAGAGTTTTAAGGCTCATGACATCTTCGATGCAGTCAAGTAAGACTCCGGGCGAGATGGTATCACACCTCGAGTCATATAAGCTTAATCACACTCTCGTAGTTGTCGACAGGAAGTGCTTCGAGAAGTCCATCAACTATTTCACGGATAACAGGATTCAGGATGCAGCCAAGGAGTTCGTTCTCATCTTCGATTCAGCTAATCCTCAGAAATATAAGGAAGGCACACTTGATATCTCTTCAGCTTATGAAGAGAAGTCCGAAGACATCCTCTCACTTTGCGTAAGAAGCAGACTTCTGGAGATTACCGAGGGAGGCTATCCCCTCATCTTCAATTCGCTCGACTTCATGAACCGTCCGTTCGGTTTCATCTGCTACTACTTCCAGGATTATCTGATCTCGGATTACACGAACACGCTCACCGTGACCAATACGATAAGTATCGGTATCGGCGGTTATATCAACATCAGATATCAGAGAACCCTGCTTAAGGAAATGGACGAGATGTACCGTCACGATGCTCTCACAGGTCTTTATAACCGTATTGGATTCCAGAACATCCTTAAGAGCATGCGCACGGAGTCCGAGTATATCAACAAGCCTGTAACGGTCATCATGTCTGACCTCGACGGTCTTAAGTTCATAAACGATAATTACGGTCATGCCGAAGGCGACAATTCCATCTATGCGGTAGCTAACGCCCTGTTTAATTCCGTTCCCGAATCAAGTCTCTCCACAAGATTCGGCGGAGATGAGGTATTCTCCGTCGTATTCGGCGACTGTGATCCTGATGAGATCGTGAGCAACATCGATAAGAATCTCGATGAATATAACAAGAACTCGGGAAAACCCTACAAGGTCTCCACGAGTTCCGGTTACACTGTTTCTGTATTAGATGAGAACTTCGACATCACTCAGGCCATCAAGGATGCCGACGAGCAGATGTACATTGCCAAGAACAAGAAGTATCAGGAGCATCACCCTTCACGCCGACGCACAGACAGAAGAGCCTCCGATAATTAAGGCAGATATTTTCCTGCAGCAAGATAAAGCTCATACATGCTCGGGATTCTCATGCAACCCTGAACAATAACGGATACATCCTTGGGGCAGTTAACTACATCAAGCCTTTTTTATAGTGCTTTCCTCCTTATATCAGCTAAGAGATGATTATCGTGTTAAAAATATTACTCTTCCAGAATCGTAATTCTTCCCTGGCCGTAAGGGTTGCCGTAATCTTCGCCGAGCTCTCCGCCCAAAGTGTTCTCGATGTAATCAACAAGAACCTCAGAATCAATAGCTATATCAGGAGCTATTACATTACATCCGTCAAAAGCTGTCTGTCCGTCACCGTTCTGAAGAATCGGGTAATCCCAGCCTGCGACAGTATATGTTGCATCAGGATCGATGGGTTCACCGGCAACCATTACATTCTGTACTCTTCTCGTGCCGGAAACACCGGTGAAGAAACCGTTGTCATCAGCACCGCAGCCACTGGGGATGCTGGGATCAACATCAAATGATATGCCGGATACCTGGAAGAAAGCTCCGTTCTCATCGGGAACAAGTCTTACTCCCCATTCAAGAGCATTAAGGATCTGCTGACCTGTAGCTTCAACAACACAGATGCTGTCATTAAAGGGAAGCACGTTCATTATATCTGAAAGCGTAACATCACCGGCATCGATGTTGCATCTGATACCGCCGCCGTTAAGAAGTGCGATATCGGCACCGGTATAAAATCTTACAGCATCAGCGCAAAGGTCACCGAGGTTAGTCTCAGCACGTCTTATCATTCTTACGGGATTGCCGTTCTCATCCAAAGCTGTCGGATCGTAGATGAGAAGATTGTAGCCTATGTTCGTGATAACCTCACCGTAAACGCTCTCTACCTCGGCAAAATCTTCATTTACCATATCATTAATCACGTTATCGATATGAAGAAGATCCGGAGCACTTACGCTGTTCTCCCACGCCCATACGCCGGCATCAGTGATACCGTCATCAGGTGAGATATAAAGGTAACCTATCTCCTCGAGACGTGTTCCTACCGCATAACGGGTAACAGGCTCACCATTAAGGTTGTTAATGGTAACTATATCCCTGTCATGGCTGTGACCGTCGAAGAAAGCATCAATGCCTGTAGTATTAGAGATGATCGTATTGAAAGTATAAGGCTCGCACTGAGCACCCTCGCCCAGATGAGCCATAAGGAATACATAATCAGCGCCGTCAGCTCTCGCATCATCTACAGCGCACTGTATTGCCGTAACAAGAGCTTCGCCGTTCTCGTCTCCGAGGAAATCATAAATGTAATTGCCGTCCTCATCCTGGAAAATGCCGGGAGTTGACGATGTGATCGTATAAGGTGTCGTAACACCTACGAAAGCAATGCTGATATCAGCTGCCTCAACGATGGTATAAGCATCGAACATCATAAGACCTTCGCGGTTGATATTGCAGCTTACATAAGGGAAATCAGCCATTCCGACCAATTCCATGAATCTGTCTGCACCGTAATCGAAGTCATGATTGCCGGGGATTGCAACATCGTACTCAAGGGCATTCATAAGCTCAATAATCTCATCGCCCTCACTTAACATGCCGACAACGCCGCCCTGAACCGAATCGCCGTCATCGACAAGGATAGTCGCATATCCCTGTCTCTCGAGATTCTCTCTTACATCGTAAAGACCGGCATAGCCAAAGCCCTCGTTAATTCCGCAGTGAACGTCACTCGTAAAAAGAATGCACACCTCGCCGTTAGGATCGGCAAAATCCGCACGAGGGTCAGGAACCGCTTCAGTCTCGGTAGGTTCTGTTTCCTCAGGGAATAATGGTGCAACAACTGAAACCTCCGACAGATCGTCCGTCGAAGTAGGAAAATCAACAGATTGACACGCTGTGAGTCCTAAGACCGACAGCGCTAACAACAAACTAACACTCTTCTTCATATAACATACTTTACATCTTTATCGTCAAAACGTTAAGACCAAGCAGTGTAATATACTCCATTGATTTGCAGACTTTACGCACAATTCTTATTCCGGCATTCCTTGTAGGGTCATCCGGAACGAAGATTGCATCGATCTGCTCAGGGTTAAAGAGTTTGCAGTTATCCTTGAACTTAATGATCAGTTCTTCCGGACTTTTTACGACACTTATATCCACTACACTGTTAGCTTTGCCGGTAAATCCGTGCTTTACGATATTGCTTGCAAGCTCCTCAACACAAAGTCCTGCCCTGTTCGACGTAAGATTGTCTATCCCCTGCTCCTTACAGAACTTCATTACAAGCTCGGAGATATTGATAACCTCCTCCATGCTGTGAACGGAGATCGTAAGACGGTGCGAATCGTCAACTCCGAAATCTTCAGGGAAACAGCACAAACCCGATATATCCTTTACAAGAGCACGCTGCCTCATGCAGGCCATAAGATAAATAACGCCGACCAGAGAGAAGCATCCTACGACCTGGGCAATCCAGATGCCGGGCATACCCCAAAGACTTGCAAAGATGTAGGAGAACAAGATAACAGCAGCAATGCCGTCACCCACAACTATTACATTTACGGCCTTCATGTAGTCCATGCAGCGCCAAAGGTCCCTCATTCCGACGATTATCGTGGAAGCTGGAGATGACAGCGGGAAAAGGATAAATCCGAGCAATGTCATCTTGTACACATAGCTTGAAGGGTCGTGGAAATACATATTCGTAAGAGGATACGACAGTGCCGAGAGGAAAAGTGATGCTCCGAGCACACAAAGTACGGCTCTTCTAAGATAAATCCTAAGCAAAAGCTCAACGGCCTTCTTATCCTTCTCGCCGGTATAAATACTCGCCAAAGATACCATCGCAGACGTCATGCCGGCAGGTACAGCCCAATAAACTGCTCCGAACGATCCTATTGCGGAAAATGCCGCCATACCGTCTTCCCCTGCGAATGACATGATGATGTTGTTAAGCAAAAATCCTCTTAAAGCGATCATAAGCTGGGTTCCTGCAGGAGGAAAACCGCACTTAAAGATATCCAGAAGATCGCGGATATTCACGCTCTTGAAGTCTATCCTGAAAGAAGCCTTACCGAAGATGAAGTACAGGGATGCACAGATGAGCGATACCCAGTTTGAAACATTCGTAGCAAGGCCCAAACCGTAAATGCCCATATCAAAGACCTTGATGAACAGATAGTCGCAGACACAGTTGGTTATAAACATCGCAGCAATGCTTAAGTATCCGTACTTCTCCTTCTTCTCCATCTGCAGGCCGGCTTGGCACAGATATATGTAACCGCAGTGGGACAAAATACGAACAAAACTGAAGCTATCGCACCGATTATCGAGACAAATACGACATCGAGCGTAAATATGCTTCTGGCTCTCTTTAATGTATTAGCACCGAGATATTTGCCGCACAGAACCTGAGCTCCGCAGAATAACAGAACGTTAATCGTGTTGAGAACCTGTGAAACCGGTCCGTAAAGGCCTGTCGCCGCCAAAGCACTCTTTCCTATGAGATTGCCCGCGAATGCAGTATCGATGATGACATTGACACCGCCGCACATTACAACAAGTATCTGAACAGGTACCATACTGAAGAATAACCTGCGGGTTATCTTCTCATCGTACATCTGATTCATAAATAATCCCCAACTTCATAAAAGAATTTGTGTTTTTACAAAATGTTTTGTATATTTACTTATACCATTTTTCAAATAAGATTACACGCGTTAGGAGAGGGTTGCGCTTGGCAGAAAGATACGATCTTATAGTAATCGGTGCCGGTAACGGCGGACTGATGACTGCCTGTCGAGCAGCCAGAATGGGTCTTAAAGCTCTGGTTATAGAACAGAACAACCTCCCCGGAGGCGCAGCTACCAGCTTTGTAAGAGGAAGATTCGAGTTTGAAGCTTCCCTCCACGAGATTCCGGACTTCGGTGAAGGCGATATGCGGGGCGAACTTGGCAGGCTTTTCGATGAGCTTGGCATTAACGTAGAGATGCTTCCAATAAAGAACGCATTCCGCTATGTCGTAAACAGCAACGGAGTCAACGAGCTTGATGTTACCTTTCCCCACGGTAAGTAAGCGATAATGGATTTTGTTTCCGATAACTACCCTGAGGACGTTTCTTCCATGGAGAAGCTGTTTACGGCATTCGAGGAACTTCTGAAGGGAATGGGATACCTCGGAGTTTCCAAGGGAAATCCCGATCCGGAAGAATTAAACGAGAACTATCCCGGCTTCGTGAAGATAATGTCGATGTCTGCAGGCGAATTCCTGCGTTCAACGGGCATGAGCCAGGAGATGATAGATATTTTGTCGGCTTATTGGCCTTATCAAGGCGGAGACATCGATACCATTGATGCGAGCCGTTTCCTTCTCATGCTCTACGGCTACCTTGTCAAGGGACCGTTTGTGCCCAAGATGAGATCTCATGAGCTTTCCGTTGCCATCATGAACCGTGCAGTTGAATTAGGATGTGAGTTCATTTTCGACACGGAAGTAACCAAAATACTCACAAAAAAAGGCGCCGTCTCCGGCGTTGAAGTCGATAACGGAAGAATCTTCGAAGCAGATGCAATTGCTTCAAGCGCCTTCCCGGAGATCGTCTACTCGAAGCTTATCGACGATACGGCACTTGTACCTAAGCACGAGCTTAAGAAGACAAACGCACGTAAGTACGGCTTCAGATCCCTCTGTGTGTATCTGGGCCTCGATGCACCTCCTTCAGAGATTGGCATCACGGACTATA
>CAMJGB010000066.1 GCA_946405115.1 uncultured Clostridia bacterium
GAAGTCGGCGGTCTTCAAGGCTTCCAACAAATTATCCTCGACAGCAAGACCTCCAAGGACCGTGTTGCTTAAAGCGATACCGTCTGCAGTGTAGATATTACAGAACGTGGAACTGTTGTCATCGGAACCCATTGAGACACCCTGAAGCATCTCATCCATATCGATCTCCATGAAGCACACCATGAACGTGTGTCCTTCAAAATACATATCGGTTAGAGGAACGGCGATGACTACTTTCTTATCGGGAGTATTCAGATTGAATATTGAGATCTCAGGTTCAGTAATCGACAGGTAATCAAAACTATACTCATCTATATTCGTCTGAGTTCCCATCGAGGTATAGATCAGACCCTCTTCATCAACGAATGCGAACTTCTCGAGATTATAGATCCTTCGCATTCTCGCCTGATATGCCTGCAGATGTTCCATATCGCTTAAGTCATCTTCTGTCATGAGCTCCAAAGCGACAGTCATGTCATCTATGTTCTTATTAAGATTCTGGGCAACTATCTGCTCACGTCTTCCGGCAAGCTCGTCAAGATAGAACAAGCTTACGGACTCTACAGCGGACAAAGTATCCCTTGTTGCGGCCTGTCCCATCCATATTGTTCCGAAGATCAATATGAGCACAACAATAACAGTTCCGATTATTGCAATCGTGATTGTATTCTTGCCCTGAGCACGTCTCATCAGATGCCACCCCCAAGTATGTACAACATTAATTATACAATCTTGAGAGTTATTAGGAAATCATGAGAATTTATTTTATTGTTAACAAATCAACCGGCCAGAACGTAAGCCTCTCTTATCAGATCCAATTCGATATTGTCAGGATTCTCAACTATCTCCTCGTCAGAAAGCAGCCAGACATAACTAAACTCAGCATCGGTTTCAGCATAAAGATTTTCAACGCGGGATTTTACTTCTATCCTCTTATAATCATCAAATTCATAGATCAGGACATAAAGATGACCAGAATAAGAAACACCCAAATACTCCAACTCACTTATCAAAAGCTGCTGGTCATATGTCACATAATCAGATTCTGACTGCTCATACTCCCAAGAAGACGGATCAGAACCATCTGCCTCAACTGTAAAAAGAAAGACCTCAATATTCTCGACCTTCTCAAAATCAGAATCACTGCCGGTCGTTAAGCTGTTGTAACGGCTCTCCGACATCACACACAATCCGTTCTCGCCGACGGAATAATATGCTACGTCGGAGCCATCAAATGTGCTGCACTGGAACACTGCTTCTGGGTTCTGATTAACCTTGGAACAGGAAACTAACAGCAAGGAAGCTAAGACTACAGTTCCGATCTTCAACAAATTCTTCATATCTCTTACTCCGTAAAGCTTGCTTCTGTTATTGTAAAAAATAAACGCCCCGTGCACAAGCAAGGGGCGTCTTTACTGGTGATCGTAGGCGGATTCGAACCGCCGGCCTACCGCTTAGGAGGCGGTCGCTCTATCCAGCTGAGCTATACAATCATCTCAAGCAAAAAGGATTATAACACATCAAATCATTATTCCCCAGTAGCCAAGGAGAACTTCGCACGTCATGAAGATCAAGGCTACGGCCATCAAAGACAAAGGCATTCCCTCAACATAAGGGCTTCTTCTAGACATAATAAGTCGTCTGTTATACGTGAGCATCAATCCGGTTATAAGGATATCCACAAGCGTCGTGAACAATACGAGCACCACAAGGTCGATCACCGTATGGCAGCTTGTAAGAACAACCGCATAGATAATACAAAGCTCAGCAACAAACTGAATGCGGTGTCTTGAATGTCTTCCCCTAAGGAATGCGAATGCGAATATCATGAGAGCACACAGGATGTACTTCATGAATGAAAGACCGAGTGAGAAACTTCGGTCAATGTGATCGAAGATAAGGCTGCCTGCTCCCATAATAACGAAGCTTAAGAAGAAACGAAGGCGTCTCAGAAGAAAGCTTCTTAATGACTTGAATCTTATGGAAGGAAGCTCGGAAGAATCACTTAACATGGAAGAAGAAAGAAGATAATCCTTACCTCTTATCTTGCTTATCACAAACGACATTCCCATAAGAATAAGAGCACTGATAAGTATGCTTAAGCCTCTGCCCTCTGCACCTGTCTTCTTGTGAAGGAAAGCTGCTCCCGTAACACCTATGACGGATGCAAATACAGAACACAGCATGGGAAGCATTATCTCATTCGTTACATCAGCCTTTACGAACTCACTATACTTAATGAACTCGCCGTTAAGGAAATCGACATCCTTGAATCCCTTGGAATCAACTTTACGCTTCTTCTCCTCTGCAGAAACGACCGTAAGTGCACTTAAGCCCGATGCGATCAATGATGCTCCCAGAAGAGGAATATGCTCCTTAAGGAAAATGCTTCCGAGCACTGCAGGAATTATATTAAGCGCTACGGAAAGCGGCATGGTATCAGGCGACTCGAAAAGCCTTAACGACACTGACCAGAACAGGACATAAACCACCGTGAAGCCGACAGCCCACAGAAGCGACATAAGATATGTCTTAAAACCTACATCAAAAGACGGCACAAGCATACAGACGGCAGCAGCAATGAATGCTGCAAAGATCGCTGAACGGGTGCTTAAGTAATCAGCTTCCCTAACATTAAGCGTAAGTCCCTCGAAGGGATTCTCCGGAACACCTCCGCCCTGATTAATATTATTGAACGGCGAATTCTTTATTGATTTATCTGATGTATTTATCATGCTCATATCACGCCATCCAGTTAAGATAATCTTTAAGGAATCTGTATGCTGTATTAATTGCCGAGACAATATCAGCAGTGATCATTATATGCCCGTCTATGCCTTCGATATATGTCTTAATCTCAGACATAGGAATTCCGTCAACGCTGTCAGCATCGTAAGTCGTGTCGCCGGTTCTGACACCGTCCTCACTTCCAACATTGCCTGTAGTTAACTCCTCTCCGCCATTGCCGGAAGTGGAATCAAAGTCGGAGTAGTTAGCCATGTCACCAGTTACTCTCTGTCTTACGTTAAGACTTGTACCGTCTTCGGCAAGGAACACTCCCGGGTAACCGTCGAATGAGAATACAATGTATCCGTCATCATTAACCACGCCCAAAGACTCGAAGTCACCTGAGAATAATCCGTCGACTATCTCCTGAAGACCTGCAAAATACATATCCTTATCAAATCCCGCTCTCGAGTTCTCGATACACTCGATGCAAAGATTGCAGAACGTTCTGATATTGATGGTTACTCCGTCGATGATATCCGTAGTTCCGTCTGACTTCATCGCGAGAAGATCCGGATTCTGCACATCCATAAGTGCGTGGCAGAGAATGTAAGACTGAGAAGCCCAGTTAAGACCCTGAACCTCATAGACACCGTCAAGTGAAGACTGTCTTCTGTTCTTGATGTTCATGTCGGTATTAAATGCATCCCACTGAACCATCGTGATGATTCCGTTCTCGATGCTCATCTCGACATAGTCGATATATCCGGAACGGTCAGCAGACAATGTCTGAGCATAGTAGATACCGTCGTTTAGTCCGGTAAGTCTCAACTGATCCGAATTCTCCTGGTCAGGATCCAACACCTCGACTCCGTATGCCACAGGGATCTGATAACCTCTGGTCTGTTCTGCAATGATCGCTATCTGCTCATCAGTAATGGCTGAAGTTCTGGGATCGTTGGGAGCTCTTGTTAATCCCGTAAGCTCTGCCGTATTGTAATCGACGCCTACGATGAGATTAAGAGGATAACCTGTCTGGTGGTCGACCACTTCAACCTCGAGTACGAATCCCAAAGGATTGCCTTCCGCATCAAGGCCTTCGTAAACGCCGTTGATTCCGGAGTATCCTGCGATCAAAGTACTCTGTACCGGCTGATAGGAAGATGCCGCAAGCACCTGGTTAAAGTTCTGATAGTAATTATTCTGCAAACGCTCATACTCATTGCTGTTCGTAGCAAGGATTCCGAGCACGACTATTACAACACTTACCACGGCAAGGCAGAAAGCTTCTATCGTAAATCTGACAACAGTATCACGACTAAACACTCTGTTTCTCCTCCCCGTAAACCTTGATTATCTTGCCGCCGTAATCAAGTATGCCCGTAAGCACACCCGTAAGCACAACAGGTACGACAATAAGATCGATTCCGCCCGTCTTGAATGACAAAAGGAATGTCAATGCGGCACATACAAAAGCAGAAGTAATCGAGACCGTACCGAAGGACCTTACCGTCTCCTCATCAAACAGAAGGTATACGGCAGTAAAGAGTACACCTGTTGTTGCAAGGAAGAGCATGGTCTCGGAAGTCTCATTACGTAAATCTCTTAAGAGAAGCAAGATAGTAAGCATACCGATGTAGCTTAACGGCGCATAGAAGCGAACGGCTCTTTTCGCGAGGATGTAGACAAGACCTGCAAGTATCATGAAAGCACATGCAGTGCCGAGGAAAGACGGATATCTTCCCATGAAGATCTCTGACTGATAGTACTTGGAAAGGTCGAAGCATTCAAAACCGGATGAGCCAAGAAGAAGGCTCTTTACCGAAGTTCTGTCGGCGCAAGGCATGGCAAGCGCGCCCTCATTTAACGGGAACACGATCCTTATGAATAATCTTCCTGCAGCAGGAGGATTGATGAAAGCGGAACCTCTTCCTCCCGATATCTGTCTTACAACCAAAGCTGCGAACATAACTCCCGTGAAGGCGATGTAAAGCGGCGTATCCGGAGGCAAAAGAAGCGCGAACACGGCACCGTAGAACAGGGGATTAAGAATGCTTCCGCGGCTTACTTTCCTTATCCTTGAACAGATGTCATCGGTAACTGCAAACAGCAATGAGCAGAACAGCAAAAGTATCGCTGCTCTTAAGCCATAGTAAACGACAGCAACTGCCATGATAGGAATAAGCGACAGAAGATGAACCGCAGAGAAATAAGCGTCGTTTCTGTCTGTATGTATAAAGGGCGCGGAATATCTCATGTTCATTCTGATTCCCACCCTTCGAAAGGCAATGTCATTGTATCGCGTGAAGGCTGTCTGCTCTCGGCTGTACTTACCTGATCAGCAGAAAGGAGCGATACGTCGTCCACCCACTGTCTGTCACCTACAGCAAGGTAAGGTGAAGCAGGAGCTTTCCTCTTAGTCGAAGCATAACCTCCGATGAGGCTTCCCATCTTAATGTGTGAAGGACAAATATAAGAGCACACGCCACAATTAATACATCTTGCGGCACCAAACTTATCTGCGGCCTGCTCCTTGCCTCCTGCTATTAGCTTATAAAGCTTGTCCGGCTCAAGATCCATCGGGCAGACATCGGAGCATCTCCCGCATCCCGTGCAAGGAGCGTCCACTTCCGCCACGTCCGTAATAAGGCACACACCCGACGTCGTCTTAAGTATCGGAGTTGTCTCCGGATTATCAATCTGAAGGCCCGTGAAGCAATTACCCCACACAACTACCTTGGATGAGCTTGAAGCATTGCTCGCCGTATCGAAAAGCTCCGACACCGGCGTACCGATAGGAGCAATAACATTACGGAGAAGTCCGTCTTCAGTACTGATGCTTACGGCTCTTGAAGTAAGCGGCATGCTCTCTGCAATCGCGTTCCAGCATGCATAAACGGTAGAGCAGTTAAACATAACAGCTCTGCATCTTCCCTCAAGGCTCTCGCCTTCTTCGAGGTTAACATCATATAAAGTACGGGCTACCATTCTGTAGTAACCCTGCGGGAATCTCGGCTTAAGATAAATGAAGTTAAAGGCATATCCCGAATACTTCGAGAAGCTTCTTTCCATTGCATTTCTTAATGCGGCGATCTCGTTCTTACGGTCCTTAGAAATCAGGATATTGATAACATGAAGACCGCAGGCACCTGCCATGGCAACGGCACCCATGATCACATAATCTGCATACTCACAAAGGATAAGATAATCCGAATCAGCATAGGGCTCGCTCTGAAGGCAGTTGATAAGAAGCTCCTTAACCTTCATGCGCTTAGCTCTGTTAAGCTTAACGATCGTGGGGATTCCCTCACCACCCATACCGACGATGCCTGCATCACGGATAATGCCCATGACAGTCGCAGCACTTACGTTAACATTGTTTCTGGGTCTAACGGAAGGATGGAATGTTCTTTTCCTGTCGCCCTCGATCATAACCGCACGGCTTGTTCTGCCGTCGGGCAAAACTACGGGCTTAATATCAGTAACCGTTCCTGATATACCGCTGTGGATAGGGACAGCCATCGATCCCGGAGCCGGAGCTCCGATGCACTGGCCGATCGTAACGGTCTGACCGATCTTAACTGCGGGCACGCACTCATCACCGTAATGCTGAAGCATCGGGAGGATCAATCTTCTCGGATAGACCCTCTCGAGCATAACATCACGATCAAAAGACGAACGCTTTGAAAAATCCAAAGCGTTGTCCGAATAAAAACCTTTATGAAAAGAGCGATTATGCCTGCCTATGGACATAGGCTGACCTTAATCTGTGTAACCCTCAAGGCGCTTAGCACAGGAAGATCTGCCGAGCTTCCTGATTGACTTAGCCTCAATCTGTCTGATTCTCTCTCTTGTAACTCCAAGAGATCTTCCTACTTCTTCGAGTGTTCTCTGCTTATCGTCATCAAGACCGAATCTCAATCTGATAACCTTAGCCTCACGCTCTGTAAGAAGATCCAATACCTTGATAAGGTCTTCCTTAAGAAGCTCTCTACTTACTTCATCATCAGGTGATACATACTCATCGGAAGGGATGAAGTCAACGAGGTGTGAATCTTCTTCCTCACCGACAGGCTTGTCGATGGATACGGGATCCTGAGAGATTCTCTGAATGTCTCTGATCTTATCTACAGGCATATTCATCTTCTCAGCGAGCTCATCGATAGTAGGCTCTCTTCCGAGGTCCTGAATGAGCTGACGCTGAACACGTGTAAGCTTGTTGATAGTCTCAACCATGTGTACAGGAATTCTGATAGTTCTTGCCTGGTCGGCAATGGCTCTTGTGATAGCCTGTCTGATCCACCATGTAGCATATGTGGAGAACTTAAATCCCTTGGAATAATCGAACTTATCAACAGCCTTGATAAGACCGATGTTACCTTCCTGGATGAGATCCAAGAGGCTCAAGCCTCTGTTCATGTACTTCTTCGCAATGGATACAACGAGTCTCAAGTTGGAATCGATGAGTGTATCCTTAGCATCCTTATCTCCGTCCTTCATCTTCTGAGCGAGCTCACGCTCCTTCTCAGCATTGAGCAACGGAATCTTACCGATCTCCTTAAGATACATACGAACGGAGTCATCAACGTTAATCTCTTCCGAAGCGGAAGCAGATACGTCGTCACCTGCGTCATCATCTGCATCATCAGGATCGGGAACGATCTTGATCTTTAACTTAGCGAGCTTTGTAAGAAGCTTCTCTGTTGTCTCAGGAGAAACATCCTTCTCAACCATGAGCAAATCGAATTCGCCTTCTGTGATTGAGTTGTCTCTTCCTGAAGCCATGAGCTTCAACTGTGAAATGAGGTCATTCAGATACTCTGAAGACTCAGATACTTCTTCTGTGTTTGTTGCTTTTGCTGTTTCCATTTCAGCCTTCTCTGTCTTCTTAGATTTCTTCGGTTTTGCGGAAACAGGCTTCTCTTCTTCTGCCTTCTCAGCCTTCTTAGACTTTTTAGCCTTCTCTTCTGTCTTTGGTGCCTTCTCTGTCTTATCAGCTTTTGAAGTCTTACTAGACTCAGCCTTAGAAGACGACTTCTTTGCAGTTGCCGTCTTAGCGGATTCCGCTTTCTTTGTTGCCGCCTTCTTGGGTTCAGCAGCCTTCTTGGCAGGTGCTGACTTAGCAGACGACTTTGCAGGAGCTGCCTTCTTTGAAGCAGTTTCCTTAGATGCAGTCTTAGAAGTTGTCTTCTTGGCAGCAGTTGTCTTCGAAGCCGACTTCTTCGTTGTCTTCTCCTCTTCTTCCTTCTTAGTCTTCTTGGAAGCAGTGGACTTAGTTGAAGTTGACTTGGATGATGCAGACTTAGCTGCTGTCTTCTTGGTTGTAGTTGTTGCCTTCTTCGCGGCAGACTTCTTATCTGTCGTTGTTGCCTTACTCTTAGCCAAACTTATCCCTCCGTTGAACCAGCATCCTCTGTGAAGTAAGCCTCCACATTTCCATTCGCATCAGAAACAGTCCAATAACCGCCGGCACTGTAGATCTTAACGATAACGCCGTCGTGAATATCGGATACTCCTCCTGCGACCTTCTCTGCCCTAAGGGCACAATAATTCTCAAAAATGGAAAGAGCGTCCTCTTCATCTAATTCTTCGTCTGTTACCGCATTAAGATACTGGCACGTTTGTCCGAAGACGCTGAAACCATTATAGAATTCACCATCAGCATCGGTAGTCTGGTCAACTTCAGCTACGTGGGCAAACACAGTACCGATATCAGCTTCAACAGCAGCGCGAAGCTCTGTTCTTGTCTTATACATAGGGTAAGAAATGCCAAGCACCAAAGCGACTGCAGCAACAAAACCGACTGCAAGTCCGATTACAAGCTTCTTGGGAGCCTTAACGTCCTTTGCCTGAACCTCAAACTCTGTGTTTGGCTTCTCAGAACTCTGGGACTTACGAAGTTCTTCTCTTGCGATTGACTTCTCGAGACTCTCAGTAGAGTAAACCTTAGTTGCATTATGCTTGTTGGCATTCTCAGTTATCTCATATTTCTCATTAGGGAATTCTCTTCCCTCAGGATGATTAAAGATCTCAATTGCCTCTTCAGAGGGAAATACACAGTGACAAAATACGCATTCACACTGCGAATCCTTCTCATCAAATACAATAAGAGATCCGCAGTTCTTGCACATGCCTTGATTAATAGCCATTAATAACGTCCTTTACCTGTCAAAATCGCACAGCTTAAAGCGGTTTCTTGCACAAAAAGGCATAGTACCGCATTAAAGTGCACATTACATTATAGCAAAGTCTTTCCCTAAGTCAATAAAAACTTGTCTTTATTAGAAGATATTCTTCTTTCTGAACAGTGCATAACCGGCGCCAAAATAGATCGCGCCCCAAAGAATAGACTTAATGTTATAAACAAGTTCAGCTTCCTCTACCCTTACTGTTACACCGGGAAGATCGTAAAGATCATCCTGAGAGATCATGTAAGAAGCTGCGAAATTTCCGTTAAACAAAGACATGATCGAATTTGCAAAAGATGCACGATGAATCTTGTTAGTGTATTCAAACATCTCGTCGCCGCCGCCTGTTGTTAAGACAGCAGAGAAATTGGGAACCATCTCAGAGCCCAATGTAGCATTTGTTGCAAGGAAGATCGGATGACCGATATACCAGCCGACATTGAAGTAAGAATCCTTGTCAAATTCCATCGGCTCGTAGTACATAGAACCCTGAGCCGGTGCAAAACGGTCAACAGCCTCGTCATAAAGTTCTTCATAAGCATCAATAGTCTTGTGGCTGTAAG